>CAKNAD010000006.1 GCA_929200515.1 Candidatus Gorgonimonas leptogorgiae
CCTCATAAAGAGTTATAGTTTAACATATGACACAGATTTGTGAACACTACCAAAAGACACAAAACAAAACACGAAAATTCCTTTTTTCAGGGTCGACTATTTAGGTCATGAGTAACTTTCTCTTAATAAATTCAAAGATGCAGCCTCTTCATCAATACTATATGTTGCTGTATTAGTGATGTCACTGTTACTATCTACATAATTTAGATCAGAACTATTTGTATTTGCTGATGTATCTTTTTTTAATATTTGTTGTATACAACGACTTTGCATAGATGATTTATCTATATAATGAGATATCTTTTTTTTGTCGGATTTAACTACAGAATTAATTATTATATTATCTAAAAATTTAATTAATATTCTAGGTGCTTTATAAAGACCATCTTCTGGAGTATTTGGCAACCTTGTATTACAAGATGGGCATACTTTATTATCAAGTTTAAGATAGCAATATGCACATAAGGTATGCTCACATGCTCTAGTTATTAAAGGTATTTCATAGATATCAAAACATATAGAACACTGAATGTCAGCAAGGAATTCTCTTATTTCTTGCACATATTCATTATTTGGGGTAAAACGCTTTTCTAATATTTTATGAGTGCCTGTTGATGTTATAAAATCAATTGGTATTAAAGTATTCATATTATTTATAGCTTGTATTATATTTTTATGTTAATGCAAATTGGACACATATAAAATATGCCTCATAAAGTATTAATCAGTAATATAAAATAAATATTTTGTAATGTTTTCTAAATAAAAATATAATGTCTATATTAATTTAATACACTCGTATAGAGTTTTATTTTATTAGTTAGTTCAATTTATTTTATATTTTTAATAAATGATTATTATCTTTAATATAAAACGATACTTTTAAAATATAGCTAATTTTTATTTATTTTTACAATTAACGCTTATCTTTTTTATTTACATATTTTGAGCTATGACCTGCTTGCCTTAGACATCCGTAAAAACAATTGAAATCATAAAATTTTAAATATAACAAAGCAATCATAACAATTATTTCTAGATTGTACATTTGTAAAAATAAATTATTATGTGTAATTTATTCTATAATGGTACTAATTTTATACATATTCACTTTACTAGTTATCCCCCCTAGATAATTAATTAAATTAGTTATTAACAATGAATTTATACTTATTAACTTCATAGCTACCGTGTATGTAGCCGGATAGTTAGCATTCTTATGCAATAAACTTTGATATATTATATCAGCTATTTTTATGGGGTATAGCTGGTGATTTAAATTAAGCTCCATGGCAAAAAACAAATAACGGCAACTTCTATTGTTGATAATACCTATATATTGATAATTATTTAGCCTCATTTCAGTAGGGTAGTCGTGAGTTTCAATCAAAGTTACTCCTTCACGTTGCAGTACTTGTGCAATAAACTTAGAATTAAGCGATTTATTATGTTCTATTAATTGAAATTTTAAAGCAAATTCAAGATTATAAAATAAACTATTCTTATAATTACCAGGCTGATATTTATTTAGTAGAAGTGTAAGGTCGTTATCATCATAGATTGTATTAGATTTATCTCTTATATAAGGTTTATATATAACATTAGTTAGTTCATTTAAACAAATGTCATCTCTATGATCTGCAATCCATTTATAAAATCTTTCTACAATATTATCAAAGGTATTATTAGTAGTAACTTTATTTAAAAAAATTTTACAATCTGTTATTGTTAAGATGTTATTTATTATCTCTAATTTAGGTGCTTTTGTTAGATTATATTTATATTCTTTTATAGTGGCGTTAGATTGATTTCTAGTACTGAACCTAAAAACTACAGTAGCAGTATAATTTAATATTACAAGCAACAATAAGTTGTGTTGTTGTAACTCTGATAAAGATTGCGTGGTTATAATCTCTGCAAAGTTATTATCGTATATAAATAATGGTACTAATACATCTATTAATATTAATAGTCCAGAAACCAGCCTAAATAAAATATCTTCATCCATAAAATATCTTAAGCATGATAACAGAATATCTCTACCTAATATAGTTAGTAAAACATTAGAGGCCACATTGCAATAATTAGGTTTACCATTAACTACTAAACTAATAAGCCCATAAGTTAAGCATAATGGTAGGATAGATACTATCCTACTTCTTGTTTCTTTAACTAATACTCGTAAGGTTAATAAAGAACATTTAGGTACATCCTGTAACCCGTTAATCAGTTGTTGTTTTTCTATAATATTAAAATTATCATACACGATATCATCTAAATAGGTAGCTTTAATCTTATTAATTGCTTTAGCTGTTAATATTTGCGATAAAAACAATATTAAAATAAATATAATTTTTTTATAGAGCATTATTGTTATTGTTTCAAAGAGTTTAGTATATAAAAATTTATGATAGTTTTCTTATAAATGCCGTAAAAATTACTTACACTACATCAAGATTATTTGCTATATTTTTTTTAGTGAAATTTTTTTTATTATTTATAAACGGTTCTTGAATTTGCTGTATTGCTATCTCTCGTTTGCGAAAAATATTAAACCCAACAAAACCAAGAACAACGCCTCCAAAAGATGCTAATGCTATAGCTACTGGGCTTGCTATATTAGCACCCTCCAATATATCACCACAGTTACCTTTATCAACATAGTGTTTAGAACATGCTTGCTCGCGAATAAAATCGTCTATTAGCTGACCGGCAAGGTAACCCAAAGCACCTCCCGCAATTGTCATTGCTACAGTATTCCTTGCTATTTTTAAACCTTGCCAAAAACTAATCTTATTTTTATTTATTGCATTATTATTCTTTTCTGTAGTTGTTATAGTTAATGAATTAGATATATTCATTTTTGTCTCTTTTTTGTTAATATTTTTATAAAATATAATTACTCATTATATACAAACATAACAAAGCAACAATAACAATTATTTCTAAATTGTACAGATGCAATGACAAATAACATATGCTTTATATGAGTAATTTGATATTCCTAGTTAGCAGATAGCTTATTAAAACTTAAACTAAGTTTTTTTAATAATTCTAATACATTTTTGCCATCAAAAGGTGGTTTAATAATTCCTACATAATTACCATTCGGGTCAGTTATTGCTAAATTTGCACCATGATCTACTAAATAATATTCATCTTCAGGATCAACTACAGGTGTATACGGAACATTCATTTGTACAGTAAAGTTATGAATATTTTTTATTGGTCCAGTTACACCGATAAATTTATCATTATAAAATTTAACATATTTATCTAATTTATCTGCGGTATCACGTCTAGGATCTACAGTAACCATAATATATTTTATTTGTTTTGCTATCTTAGAGTCGGTAGTATTAATGTATTCTTCTACTTGATTTAACTCTCCTAAAGAAGCAGGACAGATATCAGGACAAAAAGTATAACCAAAATAAAACAATGACCAATGCCCCAGTATGCTATTTGGGGTAAATTGCTCACCGCTATTATCAGTCAGGTTAGAAAATTTAATTATTCTCGGAGTATCAAAAACTATCGCTCCCAATTTTTCTAACTCACTATCGGTAAATTTAGTGCTATCTTGCTTAAAATGTACTGAAAAAACTCCACCTAAAACAATAGCAATAAACATCATTAACCAAATAACAGTTTTTTTTATGCCTTTGTTTTGCTCTGCGGATATAGACATATAACCTCTCTTTTAAAAAAATAAATGTAAATAAGTTAAGCAAATAATTCTTTACAACTTTAAAAAAGCTAACTTTACAGATGTAATGGTTTTCAGGCAAGGTTTTTTGCTTTATTGTATTAATAAGTTTCCAGTAAATATAAATAAAATAATACTAGGTTTAAATACTAATTTTAAAGTTATCGTAAAAACTATTTTCTGGGTGGCTCGCATTAAAATATAAATTACCTTCTATAGTAATAATTGGTAATTTTGCGATTATTTGCATACTGTGATCATCTAACTTTTCAATGGTAACACCATCATTCCAAATTAAACTGTGTCCTATTACTATATTTTTATTATCTACTGCAACATCTAAGTTTAATTGTGGTTTGTGATATTTTATAATATAGATGTCTTCTGGTAAGTTTAGCTGATTTTGTAAATAATTTTTTAATACAAGATGAATAGCAGCAGTACCACTTTGAGTTGCCTCTAACAAAATTGCATTTTCAATTACTTTTTTTTCTTTAAGTTGATGCTTTTGTATAAATTCACTTATTAACTGCCGGCGTGACTGTATTGTTTCATTTGTGCTAGCAGCTAAATAACAATGACACTCTTGATTATGTTTAAATATTATTGATGTTGTAAAATTTCTGTTTATATCTTTTGTATATTGCAAATCAATAGTTGAATCATTGTGTAATAAATTTGCTTGTGTGTATCTGGTATATCTATTTATTTTGGCTAATTCGTCAGTCGTTAAATATTTTTTCTCTATACTCTTATGTAACTTCATACTATTAAGTAAGATTTTAACTATTTTATATTCTGTAGATGATAAAATATTTTGTATTTGCAGTAATTTATCTGGATTAATTGAATTATCATATACATATAGTTTATCAATTATTTTGCTTAGTAATAATAGTTTTGCTCTATATGCTTTATATCTAGGTTGCTTATATAAATTAATCTTAGCTTCTGCATAATGTATAAATAAAGAATAAAAATTACATTTATCTAATTTAGCAAAATAATTTATTGTAGATACATCTAGTTCAGTGTTATTCTCTAAATCTTCCCAATGAGTAGCAAATTCTATATCATCTTGTTCTATATAATCAATAATAGTTGATTTAGCATTTATAGATAGATATTTTTTAGGGGTATAAGAATTTACTTGTTGTGCTGTGCTAGTAATAGAAGCTTCTCTGTTTTTAATGCTTGCTATCGGTATTAACACAGTTGAAAATTTACTATTTATAATTACTTGTAGTGCTATCTCGATAGTTTTTTTTGCTCGCGGTCTATGAAAATAGGCAAAGCATAATTTTTTAAAACTTGTTAATTTTTCTAACATGCTTACTCCTACTTATCTATCAGTAATGTTAATAATTTTTAGAATATCATAAAATAATATAATAGATTAACATTTTTTTACTTTGCCTATTAACGATAAACTAGGTATAATATGGATAATATTTTTTTGATGATTTGATATTAATAAGTCATCTAATAATTAGGTGATTTTACAGATGCCCCTTGTAACTTTTGATAACGTCCACCTTAGCTATGGTGCGCACGCTTTACTAGATAAAGTAAGCTTTAATATTGAAGAAAATGACAGAATCTGCTTATTAGGCAGAAATGGCCAAGGTAAATCTTCATTAATGAAGCTTATCTTAAATCCTCATAACATTGATTCTGGTAAAATAAAATTTAAACCCAACATAAAAATTGGCTATTTAAGCCAGCATCTTCCTGAAATAACAAATCAAACTGTATATTCATATATTGAAGAAGCTTTAGCCAATGAAAAACAGCTACTGCAAGAATATACAGAATTATCTATTTCTGCTACGCCAGAATCATTAGCTAAAATGGAGAAAATACAAAAACAACTCGATACTCTAGATGCCTGGAATATTGATGTTAAAATCAATAAAATTATAGATTTACTTGAGCTACCAAAAAATAAATTAATGTCTGAGCTATCGGGTGGTTGGCGTCGACGAGTTGCACTAGGTAGAGCTCTAGTGAATAACCCAGATTTACTATTACTAGATGAACCTACCAACCATCTAGATATTATCGCTATAGATTGGCTAAAAAAAGCTTTAGGGCAGTTTAATGGTGCTTTATTGTTTGTAACTCATGATCGTAACTTTCTTAAACAGACAGCAAAAAGTTTATTTGACTTAGATAGAGGACAACTAACATTATGGCAATGTGATTACAACAGCTATCTTAAGCGTAAAGAAGAGTTATTAGCTACAGAACAAGTACATAATGCTCTTTTTGATAAAAAACTATCACAAGAAGAACAATGGATTCGCCAAGGAATTAAAGCCAGACGCACCAGAAATGAAGGCAGAGTACGTAATTTACAACAGTTACGCCGGCAACGACAACAAAGAACAGAGCAACAAGGAACATCTAATTTAACAGTAGACTCTAGTCAAAAATCAGGCAAATTAATTATTGATGCCGAAAATATAAGCATTGCTTACAACAGTAAAGCAGTAATTTCTAATTTCAGCTTACGCATGTTACGTGGAGATAAAATCGGTATCATTGGAGCTAATGGTATCGGCAAATCTACATTAATTAAACTATTATTACAACAGATAGAACCAGATTCAGGCAACGTATATTTAGGTACCAACTTAAATATAGCCTATTTTGATCAACTGCGAAATCAGCTAAATTTAGAACAAACAGTATTAGATAACTTAGCAGAAGGACAATCAGAAATAACTATAAATGGTAAATCAAAACATGTTATCGGTTATTTAAGCGATTTCCTATTTACTCCTGAAAGATGCCTATCGCCAGTAAAAGTTTTATCTGGTGGTGAGCGTAACCGACTCTTATTAGCTAAGCTATTTAGTAAGCCAGCTAACTTTTTGGTATTAGATGAACCAACCAACGATTTAGACGTAGAAACTTTGGAGTTATTAGAATCATTATTAGTTGATTTTACTGGAAGCCTTTTATTAGTAAGCCATGATGTAGAATTTTTAAATAATACTGTATCTAGTAGCATAGTTTTCTATCCAAATGGTACTATTAAAGAGTATGTAGGTGGTTTTGATGATTGGCTAGCACAAGGTGGTAGTATCAACCAATTAGTTGCTAGTTCGCTATCTAAACCCGCAAAACAACCTGTTGCAAAATCAACTACTACTGCAAACACTAGCAAAAAACTAAGTTATAAGTTACAGCGTGAACTAGATAACATACTTGATGAAATTACTATGCTCGAAACTAACCTAGATAAACTACAAGCAGAAACTCAGCAACAAGATTTTTATAACCTAGATACTAGCCATACACAAAAAATTTGGAAACAAATCGCAGATATACAGAAACAAATAGATACTAAAATGTTGCGCTGGCAACAATTAGACGATTTATCTAATAATTAAGTTTACAACTATTATAAGTATAGTAGTATATACACACCATCTACATACTTAAATATTAATTTTTTAAAAGAATTTACTCTATGCAACCTATGGTTAATATCGCATTGCGGGCAGCACGTAATGGTGGTGAAATTGTTCATGCTGCATTCAACAATATTAGTAAAGTAAAAATTGAAGATAAATCCTGTAATGATTACGTCACAGAAGTTGACAAAGCATCTGAAGAAGCAATCATCTCTACTTTAAAAAAATCTTATCCTAACCATAGCTTTTATGCAGAAGAATCTGGATACCAGGAAGGAAAAAAAGAAGGAAAAGATTTTCTATGGATAATCGACCCTTTAGATGGTACAACTAACTTTATAAGAGGAATCGCACAGTTTTCTATTTCTATCGCCTGTCAATACAAAGGACGCATAGAACATGCTGTTGTTGTTGATCCTATTCGAGAAGAAGAATTTTGTGCTAGTAGAGGTCATGGCGCCACATTAAATAGCAAACGTATTAGAGTAAGAAATTCTAAAAATCTAACAGGGGCTCTTATAGGAACTGGAATTCCTTTTAAGCAACCAGGGATTGAACACCTAGAATCATACTTACAAATGATGCGAGCATTGCTAAACAAGCAACCATCGGGTATTAGAAGACTCGGATCAGCAGCACTTGATTTAGCTTATGTAGCTGCTGGCAGATTAGATGCCTTTTGGGAACTAGGATTACAAAAGTACGATATGGCAGCTGGTATTTTGCTCATCGAAGAATCTGGTGGCTTAGTTAGTGACCTATCAGGCGGTCACACATTTATGGAAACCGGAAATATAGTTGCTGGTAGCCGTAACTGCTTTAAAGAAATGCTACAAAGTTTTTCTCCTTTCGTAAAAAAAATTGCATCTAAATAATAAGCTAATACAATAAAAGTTTAGTCAATCATCAATCTACCTTCGATTTGAAGGTGGATTATATACCTTCTATATACACCTTCTATTAGCAGTAATTATCGTAAGGTTGAACATGTCTTGTGCCTATAGGAATATCTTCTTGTTTTCTTTTTAAAAACTCTTTAGGCAGTTTATCATATATTTCTATAATACCTTTTTTATTAATATAAATATTTCTAACAGATAATTTTTTATCTTTTATATTATTATTTTTAACATAAACTGAGTTTTTAATTGTTACTAACTTACCATGCGTTTTGGTATCTATATTTTCTTTATTTTGTAGCGCATGTTGATTAATACTAGAATGATCTGTAGATATATGGCTCATAAATCTTACCTCATTTAGAGAGATAGCAAAAAACTAGAATAAGATACTAAGGCAGTATCTAAAAAGCATTATAAATTCTATAAAAATTTGAATTTAAAATACATGTTTTTATTTATAATATTACTTAACTAAAATAGAAATAAATTAATTAAGTAGAAGATATAATATTAGTATTATTATAAAGACATTTGTTGTCTTATTTATGCAATAAGAAGTATATAAATTAAATTTATCTATTGCAAGTTATTTTCTAAAAATATAAACCTTCTACTTGAAGGTATATTACCTATATAGTTCTCTAATAGAATTTTCTATTTGCGAAAACCTAGTTTTAATTTCGCTCTTGATAATAGTTACCTGATCTGTTATTTGCTTTAACTCTATAGAAGATTGCTTAATATTATTATCTTCTGCTTTATCGTGATTTTCATAGATAGCTATCAAGGCTTTATTAAGTTTAGTTTCAAGATCTGTAATTTGTGTTTTTATTTGTTGGGCATTATTAGTAATTGTTTTTGCTTGTGTTTTTATTTCTTGAGTAGATTTATCTAGTTTAGTTAATTGCGCTTTATGTTTATCAATAACCGCTTTATTATTTTTATGTAGTTTATTAATATCTTGCACCTTAGTGTTTATTGTTTTTAGCTCGGCAGTGATTTGTTGCTTATTAGTAGATGACAGTTCGGCTATTTTTTCTTGTGTTTGCTTATTTTCTTGTTGCAAGTTTTCTAATATAGCTTGTTGAGAACTAAGCTTTTCATAACCATAAATTATGGCTGTAATATTAATTATTGATATTATTAAAACCAAAACAGTCATTAAACCTGAACTAGTTTTTTTAGTAGAAAAATTACTAGTAGTATTTGTTATATCATCATAGCTATTTAATCTAGTAAACCCTTTAGATGAAAAAGTGTTGTCATTATATTCAGACACAATTAATATTCCTTAATATTTTATGATAGCAGTTGATCTAACTCAAATATAAACTCTTTATTAGGTTTACAATAAAAAATTCCTGAACTGTCGTTAGGTGTTGCCGTAATTCCTCTAATGAATAAATAAAATACTCCACCAAAATTTGCATCAAAATCATAATTAGTCAATTTTTGTTTCAGCAAACGGTGCATAGCTAGTGAGTATATTTGATATTGTAAATCATATCTATGTTTAATCATAGTCTGCTCTATGGTAGTTTTATTATAAGCTTCTGAAGTTTCACCAAGCCAATTAGTTTTATAATCTACCAAATACCAGCGGTTATTGTGTTCAAATATAAGATCTATAGCACCACGTAACATTCCCTGAAGAACTGTAGCATCAAACTCTAAGTCATCAGCCCTTGCAGTTAAAGAATCGTACTTTTTTATTAAGCTATTTATTTCATTTATAGTAGTAGATGCAACCGATAAACAAAAATTTAATTCATGACGTTGCTTAGCTACTGGTATTTTAGCTAAACAAATATCATCTAGTAATACAGCTTGCAAACAATTATTTAATGTTTGGATAATCAAATTAACCCATTTGGCATCGTAATTAAATTTTATTAGTTGCTTTTCTATATATATTTGTTGTCGCTCTAAATTGAGACTGGTAAAATATTGCATGTTTTCTAATAAACTATGAAAGAATATTCCAGGCTTGGCACCTTTAGGAAAGTTGTGAATTTGAGTATAATCAGGTTGTTGAGCTTCATGATTATAAACTGTTATATTTTGGTTGTTATTCTCAGTTAATAGAATATTTTCATCTTGACTATTAGCATATGCTTTTTTAGTAGAATAACTAGCTAGCGCTGTATAACTAGTTAATACCCAATTAGTTTCAATTAAGCCCGTGAATTTTTGCACTTCAATATTAGTTGCTTCAATTTGTGAGTTATTAAAATATTCGCTTGCAGTAGGAATACCTGTAATTTTTATTGCATTAGCTATGGTAGACTTATCAGCAAATTCTTCTAGTAAGTTTTTTAGTGTATCTCCTGCTTCTATGCGTTTACCATGATTTAATAAATAGCCAATAGGAGTTTCATGTAATGAATTATCTTTATTATTACGATTAGTAACAGGTGCCACGCTTATATAACAACAAACTGCAGCTCGTGTTAAGGCTACATATAATAATCGTAATTTTTCTGCTAGCTGTTCTTGCTGTTGTGCTTTGATTTCATCTTCAGTAGCAATTAACGATATTTGTGTTTTATTCTTTTGAGTATCGTGATATACGCAAATATTTTTTTTATCTTCTTCTGCCCAGTGACTAGCAATAAATGGAATAAATACTATAGGATATTCTAAACCTTTAGATTTATGTATAGTAATAATTTTAACTAATTTTTGTTCGTTTTCTAAATGTAATTGTTGTTCACTAGCATCGTTATTAGGTTGTTGCATGTTTATTTCTAACCAACGTATTAATTGTTGATTAGTATTGTGTTCTTCAAAAGCGGTTGCTAACAATTGCGATAAATGATACAAATTAGTTAATTTGCGTTCGCCGTTATCTAAACTAGTTAATCTATTTATAACATCGTAGTCTTTAATTACCTGTTGTATCATTACCAATGGACCTTTATCTACAAGTAATTGCTGAAAATTAATAAATTTGGCAATATTATTATTCCATAGCTCAGTATCAAATAAGTGTTGTTTTAATTCTTCTGTAGTTAGCACAAATATAGATGCCGCTAGTGCTGTTTTTAACTTGCTAGCTGAAGATATAGAATTACATGCTAATAGAATACTCAATACATCTTTAGCTTCATCGCTATCGAATATAGAATCTCTAGCACTTAAATATACACTACTAATTCCCTTTTTGAGTAAAGCTTGCTTGAGTATATTAGCCTCGGTTTTATCTTTAACTAAAATAGCTATATCGTTTTGTTGTACGCTCGTTATTTTATTTTGTGTATGTTGAATAACAGTTTTATTCTTTGCTGAACTATTTAATAACCTAGCTATTTCACTAGCAACAGCATTAGCAATCGTAGCTTGATATTCTTTTTTAGATATTACTTCAGTTTGATACCAAACTTTTAATGCCGGCATGGTTTTTTCTAAATAGATTAACTTTTTAGCATGTTCATCAGCAGCTGCTTTTACTGGGTAAAAATCGATATCACCTTTAAATAAAAATGCATTCTCAGTATTAATAAATACTGTATTTACAGCGTCTATCATTGTGGCAGATGAACGCCAATTAGTATCTAGGTTATAAATTTCTTCTGCTTCATGCTTAGCTTGTAAATAGGTAAAAATATCAGCACCACGAAAAGCATAAATTGCCTGCTTAGGGTCGCCTATCATTAATAATGATTCTTTCTGGTTATAATATATTTTTCGAAAGATATTATATTGTAGACTATCGGTATCTTGAAATTCGTCGATCATTGCTAACGGATATTGCTTTCTTAACTCTATTGCTAAATCGTCGCCGTTAGTTTTATTAGTAGAGTTATTATATACACCTAATCCTTTTGCTAGGTTAATTAATAAATCATCAAACCCCATTTGTTGATTATTAGTTTTTATTGCTAAAAATACTTCTTTAACCTGTATTAATGCATAATGCAATACTATAGCTTGTAAACACTTCTGTAACCGATACGGTTTTGTTAGCCAGTTATCTACTTTAGTAATTGCTTTATGAGTTATAGGAGGAAATTTTTGTTTGGTATTGGGATCTTGTTTAAGGTTATTTTCTATAGCTTCACTACTATAAGCATCCCAATCTTTAGCTTCATCGGCTACACCAAAATCTGGCAAGATATCATCAGATGCTAAAAAATCACGTAGTTTAGTTAACCTAGATTTAGTTTTGTTTTTTGTTTGCTCCTCTAATAAGTCTAACAGCTCTAAATGCTGCTGCCAGCATTGTTTTAATTCTAATGCTGGTTTAACATATTGCTGATAAAAACATTCTAAATTTTTTGGTAAATTTTCTGGTGATACGCTGGCATTTTCTAAAGATAATTGACTGTTGATTTTTTTTAATAATTCTTCTGGAGTTTTCCAAATATTCCATATTAGCGGCGTTAAAAGTTCGGCATAAGGTAAGTTATACATATAATTACGCCAAAAATTTTCAACCGCATGTTGTAATAATATATTAGTGTTGGTTTCTAAAGTACAAGAAAATAATAAACCACTTTTAAAAGTATATTGCTTAAGTACGCGATTACAGAATCCATGAATAGTAAAAATACTTGCTTCATCCATTTGCTGTTCAGCACGTAATAACCGTTGAATGATTTCGGTTTGATTAGGTAAACTAGCTATGTTGTTAATAAAATCATCAGTAATATCTTGCTTTGCTGATAACTGCATTCTAACATCGGCAATCCGCCGACGAATTCTGTCTTTTAATTCTTCTGTAGCGGCATCAGTAAAAGTAACTACTAATATTTGATCAACCGTTAGCGGTTTTGCATTAGTAGTTTGTGTGTGTCCTATAACAGCTCGTAAGTATAAGTTAGCTAGAGTATAAGTTTTGCCAGTACCAGCACTTGCTTCAATAAGTTGCAAACCAGAAAAAGGCATTTTCCATATATTTAGTAATTTCATATTAGATAATCGAATTTAAGTTTAGTTTGCTTTTTTAAAATATTCTAAAACAGGTGAAAATATAGAGTCTGTTAGTGAATAAAATTGTTGATGATGACTGTTTAAATCGGGATATACCCTAGCTAAATATACATCTAGGTCGTTGTAGGTATCGGTAATATAGTTTTCTAACTGTTTGTTAACAAAATCATTAACATCTATAGTAGCCCCCTTAGACTTATCTTTTTTAATTTTAGTAATTATTTTATAACCAATACAAGGTAACCATGGTATGGTTGTTGTTGATGCTTGTTGGTATATCTTGGTTAATTTGAATAAATAATTTACAGCCTGTGGAGCGTCTACTGGTTTTAAGAATGATCTTTCGTCTAAGCATAAAATATGAGTAGTTGTTGGTTGTTGTGTACAGCAGCATAAATGCGCTAACCAAGCTTCAATTATATGCTTACCTTTAATCTTATCAACGGGGTGGATAAAAACTAAATTACCATTAGCAAAATTTGTAATTTCTGCAGTTATACTAAAATTAGATTTTTCTGCAAAATTAATATCAATACTAATATTATTATTTAATTTAACATTTAACTCCTGCATCCAGGGTAAAATTTTATCTAATTTAGTTACTATGTTATCGATAACGCAATCAGCAAACACATAATGAGGTAGCATTCCTGCTGCCTTATATAAATTCTTAGATTCATTTATTTGCTGATTATTATATAAGACTTCTATTATTTGTTGTTTGAATTGATAGCTTGCTAAGCCATCGATATTAAATGGTTCACTATTAGCTAATATTGCTTCTGGGTCTTCAAAGTATATTCCTAAACAACGATTATAAAAATATTTTACTGGGTTTTTAAAACAACTAATTAATGCTTTTAGCGTTAAGCTATCAGTTGCTTGTTCTAAGTTAATAATATTTGTATTATCAGTCTGTTGTTGGTTATTAGTTACTTGCCAATTAGTCGCATAACTAAAATAATTAGAAGCTATATTTTGAAAATTTTTACTGCTAAATGGTTGTAATGCATGTTTAAACATAAGCGGATTCTGCTTACTTGTTTTATCTATATCAAAACTAAGATTAAAATAGTCGATTATTTCTTCAATTGCAATCGAAGGCATTTTTATGCTATTGTCGTTTATGCTTTGACCAATAAAACTAATATGTACTTTCTGTTCGGCACTAACAAATAATTGCATAAAATTGTATTTATCTTGATCTTTTTTTAATTCATCACCAGCACGTAAATTCTTAGCTTTTAAGTCAAAATCTACAGGAGTATCGTAACTAGGAAAATCGGCACTATTCATTCCTAAAAAACATACTATTTTAAAAGGAATTCCTGAAGATACATGATTAATATTAGTAAAAGTTAATTTACCATTAGGAATATATGCTTTTTCAGTGTCATTATATAGTTCAGCTGTTAAATAACTATTTAATACGTCTTTATCTATAGCTTTAGTATAATTACTAGAACTTATATTATTGGCTAATTTGGCTAATATGGTTGCTACTTCTATATTAAATTCAATAGCATCGTCGTTAATTAAATAAATATTTTCTATGGCATTATTAAGCCAGTTTATCCAACTGCTAATACTAGCCTGTTGCGGACAACTAGTTGCTATATTTTTAAGTGTAGCTATAAAATCAGCTAATTTACCGACTAAATCAGCAGTTCTACCATTAGCTAATTCACTAGGAAGAATTTGTTGATAAATACCATCGGCTTCTGGTATAGCATATCCTAACAATAAGCGCTGAATACCAAACTCCCAAGTATTAAAATCATTGGCAATATCTAAAAAATTGTGGCGATGATTTTTATCTAGCCCCCAGCAAATATTTAATTTATTAATCCAGTATCTAATAATAGTTAAATCTTCATAACTAATAGAAAACTTTTGTCTTACCTCTGTTACCGATAATATTTTTAAAATTGCTTCCCCTGTACACATAGTTGTATTTAATCTTAGTAATTTTAACAATGTTGATGCATAATTATTTAAATGCTTAGTAGCTACTCCACATACCGAATATGGTATATAGGTGATATCTGTATGTTTATCTTTAGCAAAAACGGCTTTAATCCAAGGGGTATATAAATTAATATCTGGTGCTACTATTAAAATATCTTTAGGGGTAAGCTTTGCATCTTTACTAAACCAATTTAATAACCTGTCGTGTAACACTTGTAATTCACGCAGCTGGCTATGACAACTATGAAATAACAAGGAATCATCTGTTGCTGAAAACTTATATTTTTCGGTGGTTTTTCTGCTATCTTGTAATTTATAAATATCTCTTTGTATATTACTCAGAATAGTATGCTGATAATCATCAGCAAAAGCATCGATAATATTTACTTCTAACTCATGTAAATTATTAAAATAATCTCGTCCTAATTTACCCATAGTGTCTAATATAACATGGCTACTAGTATCATTTATAGGAGTTATGTTTTTAGCTTTTTTTCTATTAACTAGGTTATCGCCCCAGTAATAACTACAAGGGTTGTGAGAAAACAAGTGAATGTTTACTGTTTCAGATAAAACATAAAACGCTTGTAATATAGGTTTAGGTAATGAATTTATACCAAATAAAAAAATATTCTTTGGTTTTGCTGCTGTTATTGTAGATAGTCTCTCTGGTTGCAAAATATTAGCTATCAAGTTGTTATTATTCGCATCTATTTTTGCCTTTAAACTGCGCCATAAAATCGGTTGCCACATGTTTTCTTGTGAATCTGTCTCTTTGTCTTTGTTATCGATATCACAATTTTGCCAGCTAATTAGTAAATCTGGGCGATAATTGATATAATCAACAAATAACTTAGCGATGCTTTGTGCTAGCTGATATTTACGTAACTCAGTATGTTTGCCATAATTAATATACCGTTTTAAAACCATAAGGTTGTCATAGGTGATATAATAATCAAATATACTGAAGGTTAATAAATCAGGGCTATCTCTCATAAAATAAATAAATAATTTAGCAATGATTTGTGCTAATTGATATTTACGTAACTCAGTATGATTACCATAATTAATATACTGTTTTAAAGCGATAAAGTTGTCATCATCGATATAATCGTCAATTATACTGATTATTTTCCAAGTTAGGCTAGATTTATCTAGAGGGTTATCTTTAGCACAGCTTCCTAACTGTTGCTGCAACTGCCATAAAAAATCACTAGGAGACTCAAAATTTATGCCCACCATAATTTTAAATTCGCTAGCAAGGGCAATAGTTAGCCAATTTTCTATAGCAACATTACCCACTAGTATGGTTTCGCTATCTAGCGGATTGGCAGATTTATGTCGTTGTAATATTTCAAATAATAATGATTTGAGTACAGATAACCTGTTTGACTGGTACAGAGTAAGCATAATGAATATAAAAACCTAGAAAATTTAGCGAGCTATAATTTTAAATAAATATTGCTAATATAGCAATATTAATTGCAATTAATGATTAAACAAATTTCATCAAATCACAGCTATTTTTGCTTAATATCTCAAGTTCTGTATCTAATTATTTATTGTATTTATTGATAAAATATTCTTAGTACAGTTATATATTTTTAACTATTAATGCAAAACAATTTGTCTAAGAATAAATTAAGTTTATGAGTGCTCATACATTTATTATATAATGTATTTCCTCTACCAGGTAACTTGATTTAGAGAATAAATTTTTCATATTAAAAGGAGTTAAAATTGAACAATTTAAATTTAACTAGTATGCAATTATTAGCACCAATACCAACAACAGAGACATTTGCAAAGAATAACCAACCAATTAGTACAAATAAAGGACGCAGAGTAAACTCTTTAGATAAAGATGTAACAAATACGTCATCTTTTTTAGAAAACAACTCAAATACAGATCAACTAAAAAAAGACTTAGCTGCTAGAATAATACAACGTTGTTTTAAAAAAAATAGGGCAGCTAAAGCTTATAAACACATGTTTGATAATGGTGAGTACTTTAAACAATATAAGGAAATATCATCAGAGCCAAAACCGTTGTTAGAGAATTTAAAAATTGCACAAAAATTATCTAATAAAGCCATAAAAGAAATAATAGCTAATTTAGGAAATTTAAGTGAACAGGAACGAAAATTTGTGCAAAAAATAATAGATTTATTAAAACCTACTTTAAGACATCAAACAACATATGATTTAGCTCATCAAAATAATGAACAAAAATCTACGGTAACTATTAAGTCTAATCGTTTGTTAGCTGAATCTGGAGTGGTAGCTGAAGGCTTAACTAAAAAAGAAGACATTGAAGCACTAAGTAATAATGATTTTGTATTTACTTCTGTAGATTTTTCAGGTGAAGGTTTAGATACTGCACCCAAGCATATCATGACTAGTGATGATGCCGACCACGGTTATCAAGCATATTTAACTCATCATGAAGATGGGACTTTAGGTTACCTTACACTTACAGATCACTACTATAATAGAATTACGAAAACCACTAGAAGATATTTTTATTGTAAGAGTTTTCCTAGGTTAGAAGAAGTCATTTATAAAAAAATTCATGGTTCTTTAGGAAAGACAGATATACCTATTTTTACTGAAAAAGATATGCGTTTAGGACTTGCCCTTCATGCTATTAAGATTATTAGAGAAGCTAAATGTGATAAACTAAATCAATATATTTATGCAGATGATATATCTTTATCTCAATTAGATTACTTTTTAAATATGATTTTTACTCCAGAGTTTCATACCCCTAGAATACTTAGTACCACCAATTTTAAATTACATAAATTAAGAGAACCAACTCCTCAAGAAGTTTATAAGTTAGCAATATTTCATAAACAAGCTGATATGATAAGACAACATTATTTAGGTAAATATTCTACTAAAGATGACTTGATAAACATCAATACCCAAGAGGATATGGATGTTATATTCAAAGCATGCTCTGGAATTATAGATATAATGGATGAAGCTATTAAAGATGCTAATATTGAAGTATTATCTTGTGGTATTTATTGGTGTGAAAAAATAAAAAATACAGGATTCTCCCGTGGAAGGTTAAATAGTCTAGATGAGTACAAGGTATGTCTTGGTGCTTTACAACCTACTATGAATTTAGGTAGAATGCTTATTTGTATCGAAAAAATGAGGTCAAAATTTAAATTGTTGCTGAACTTGCAAAATATTTTACTAAAAACTGACGGTTTTAATTTACTCAATACGGAAGATTTTAAAGATAAAATATGTACATACTTAGCTAATATCTCTTTACAGTTATATTTAAGTAATTCTGATCATATAAAAAGCAATAAAAAACATAGTATAATATGGCGTCATGATAACTGTGCTCTACTAACAGAATTATATACTATGATCGATAAAATAGAAAAAGTTCCTGATTATATAATAGGGGATATGTCATATACAGCTATAACTCAATGGCTTATCCCTGAAAAACTTTTTAATTTGGAATATCAAGGTTTTAACTCACGTTACGCTAAATTAATAGCTAAGCTCCTTATGAAAAATGAGTATAATTTAGAAGAGTTTGCAGAGAGTTTAAATCGTCGTGTATCTAAACACCTTCCTAAATCTATATTGAAAATACCAGAAGATAATATTCTTGGTGTTTTATATAACCCCAATATAACTCAAGAAGCAAAAAATACTTTACAGCAAGCATTTATTGACAGTGGATTTTTAAACCCTGAAAAAAAAATAAATGCTTCTAAAGATATAACATTAAGAGATTATGCTAAAGAACATTATAATATTGATTTATAATTAGAAAATTTATGGTAAAATCTTAAATAGCATAAGCAGGCAATTTTATAAATCGCCTGCTATCAAGATTTTAGCTGTATTTTATCAAGCAAGTTGACAACAACTCCATAATTATCTTCAATTTCCCGCACCTTAGATTTAACTAACTTCTATAAGTAAATGTTATCAAAAGAATTTTTTGACAATAATCCAGTAAATTAATGTGCTATTTAAGAATTCAGATATGCCTTTAGCTATGTTTTTTAAAAAGAAAACATTAAATAATTTTCGTTGTTATTTATCTTATTAAAATTAAACTTTTATGATATACTGCATTCCCTCTACTACTTGAGCTAATGTAGAGAATAAATTTTTCATATTAAAAGGAGTTAAGGATGAATTGTTTAGATAGTCTGAAATCATACTGGGCATCAAGAGTAGCAACAGAAAAACTTGCAAAGCATAACCAACCAAGTCGTATAAATGAAGGACGCAGAGTAAACTCTTTAAATAAAACTGTCACAAACACATCATCCTATTTAGAAAACAACTTAAATGCAGATCAACTAAAAAAAGACTTAGCTACTAGAACAATACAACGTTTTTTTAAAAAAAATAGGGCATCTAAAGCTTATAAGCATATGTTTGATAATGGCGAGTACTTTAAACAATATAAGGAAATATCACCAGAGCCAAAACCGTTGTTAGAGAATTTAAAAATTGCACAAAAACTATCTGATAAAGCAATAAATCACATAAAAAATTATTTAGGAAAATTAAGTAAGCAGGAACAAGACTTTGTTAAAAAGGTAACCAGCTTATCAAAGCCTACTTTAATACATAAAACTATATATGATTTAGATTATCTAAATAGAGCACAAACATCTACATTAACTATTAAGTCTAAGCTAAGCTTAGCTAAATTAGGGGTAAAACATAAAAGCTTTACTAAAAAAGAAGACATTCAAAAACTAAGTAATGATGATTTTGTGTTTACTTCTCTAGATTTTGTGGGTACAGGTTTAAATACTAAACCTGAATTATACAAGGCAGGAGATAGTGTAGAGTATGGTAATAAAGCATATTTAACTCATAAAAAACCTCAAATGTTAGGTTACCTTACACTTACAGATCATTACTGCAATGAAATTGTTGGCAGTGCCATAAGAAGTTTTTATTGTAACTGTTTTCCTGGGTTGGCAAAAGCTATCTTTAAACCAATTCATGGTGCTTTAGGACCAGAAGATATTCCTATTTTTACTGAAGACGATATGCTTTTAGGAGTTGCTTTGTATGCTATTAAGATTATTAGAGAAACTAATTACGATGAACTAAATCAATATATTTATGAAGATGATATATCTTTAACTCAATTAAATGAATTTTTACATGTTATTTTTACTCCAGAGTTTCATATCCCTAGAATACTGAGTACCACTGATTTTAAATTACATAAATTAAGAGAAATAACTGCTAAAGAAGTGTATAAGTTAGTAATATTTCATAAACAACCTGATATGATAAGACAACATTATTTAGCTGGTTATTCTACTAAAAATGAATTGATAAACATCACTACCCCTAAAGATATAGAACATATAAGGGAGGCACTGAAAGAAATAGATACTTTGATGCAAGAAGCTATTAGTGATGGTAATTCTGAAGTATTATCTTATAGTATGTATTGGTATGAAAAAATAACTAATGCCGGATATTCTAATCTACAATCAAGTTCTATAGGTGAATACAAGGTGGCTATTAGTATTTTACAACGTAATATAGATAAAATATCAGAGTATGCTAGTAAACTTCAGTCAGAAATTATGTTGTTTAAGAGCTTGCGAAAGCTTTTACTACAAACTGAAGATTTTAATGATGAAATATATTGGTGTTTACGTAATATCTCTCAGTGCCACTCACAATTTGAACTTGAGATGCTAATAGAGTTATATGTTATGATAAATAAAATAGAATCTATTCCTGATAATATAATGAAATCTATATCAATTTACAATATATCTAACAAACTCGTTGATTATGAATATAAAAATTTTAGTTTAGAATATGCTAAACTAGCAGCTAAACTTATTATGCAAGATAAAGATAATGCAGAAAGGCTTGCATTCTCATCACCGTTTGCAGGAACTCAACATCTTCCTACGTCTAGATTAAAAATACGAGCAAATCACTTTTTTAATGTTTTATGTCATCCAGATATAACGCCAAAAGTAAGAGATACTTTACAGCAAGCATTTGTTAACAGTGGAGTTTTAAACCCTGAGAAAAAAATAAAGGCTTCTAAAGATCTAACATTAAGAGATTATGCTAAAGAACATTATAATATAGATTTATAATTAGAAAATTTATATGTAGCAGCTCAAACCTAATATAACAGTAACCTTTAAAAACTAAAAGTCTGCTATCTTATATTTGAACTACTATATTTACTCAGCCATTAAACACAAGTCACCTAGAAACAACCAAATCAGCGTTAAGTCGCATCGCACATTTCTTAGCTTGAGTTACTTCTTCTCTCTTTGTTATTGATAAATAACGCTTGTTTTTATCGCTAAACAATTCACCTACTTCAGGTAGTTCTTCATCAGGAAATTTTAGATCAAACATATTAACTTTTTCCTCACTATTTTTATTTGTAGGTTTTATAGTTTCTTTAGTTTTTTTATGCTTCTCAATATCTTCAAGCAACCTCTGTTTTTTTTGCAAATGCTTATTGACATTTTGTTTATGGGAATTTTCTTCTCCTGTAATCAAATATTTTGTTTGATTAAAATCTTCGATTATCTTACGCAATTCTTTTTTATATTTATTAATGGACTGGGATTTTTTCTCAATAAATATAGAATCTAAACTCTTACCGTGCTTTTGATACCAATTTACTATTTCATCTACAGAGAAATTACTAAGTTCTTCTTTAGCAACTAAATTTTGCTTATCCTCAATCCACTTATGCCAGCAATTTAACAGTGTTTCTTCATTGGCTTTTAGTTTAGATGGCATTTCTGATTTAAAATTTTCTTGAGCTGAACATGCTTGTTTATACTTTTGTTCTAATGAGATGAATTCTGAATCCAGCTTTGCCTCCCTTTCTTCCCATTTTTTTATCTGCTCTACTTTATCTTTTTCCTCAGCCAAATTTTCTTTGCTTGTAGCAAGTTGCTTAGCTAATTCATTAACAGAAGTTAGCATTTTTTGACGGCTAAACGGAGATAATTTAGGTAAATCCACAGCAATTAATTCATTTAATTTCTTTTCGAAGATTGTTTTTTTATTGATGTGCTCCTTTAAAAAACTAACCATGTAACGTTTTATACTTTCAGCTAACCCTTCTTTACTTTTTTCAATATTTGCTTGTCTAAATTTTAAATTCTCTAATTCTGCAAGCCACTTGTTTTGAACAGTCTGCCATTGTTTATGTAGGCTATCTAAACTAGCATTTTTCGGTAACAAAGGAGGATTAATGGTAACTTTAAAAAGTGTATTTTGAGATAAAATATTTCGATTAAAATTGATTAAACCTTTTTCAGCAACTATGTCCTCCGCTTTTTTATGCTCGAAGTCATCATAATTATTGCACTCTATGTTACCAAGATCCCTGTGTATTAGTTTTTTACATTCAATAGCGTTTTCTATATTGTCTGAAAACCTTAAAGGAGATTGAATATCTTTAACTTCTAGCTGTCGATATAACTTCCAATGCAAAGAATTTTGCAAGGTAAACTGATAGTTTTCCAAGGATTGCTTTTGATTTTCTGTTAACTTTAATGCCCAGTTGACTGCTTTTTTATCTATATTCAAAGGTAATAACCAGCTGTCTTTCTCAGCAAAAAGTATTTGCGGTAATAATGGCTGGTCGAATAATTTAATCTGTCCTGCTTGAGAGATTAATTGTTCTGCTATAGCAGATTGCATTTGTTCTAGACTTAACAGCAATTCATGATTTTCAAAGTCCATTATTTGTGTATCGAGTAATTGCCATAACATTGGCGCTTTGTTGTTTTTCAGATTAAAACTATACACCCCGTCTTTAGTCATGCTGTTTTTTAAATGGCTTGCTAAATTTGCTGGCATGATATGTTTATGTGCGGTATCTATCATACCAATTGAACTATTATTACAAGATTGACGCTTATCAGTTAGGTATTCGTCTGATGCTTTGTGCCAAAATAAATAACAAAACAAGCGGTAGTAATCTTCAACTTGCTTATGCTCTAGCACCATACTGTAACCAAAATCATCATCGCTAAAATTTTGCGAATAAATTTTTCCCCAGCAATTTTTTGGATGCTCATGGTCTGCAATAATTAACATACCGCTTTGCTGCATACTAATTCTAATACAACAGCATCCTGAAAGTGCCTCCAAGCATTTTTTGTTTGCAACATTATCAGCAAGTAATAAGAAAATATTTACGCCTTTTGATGCCAAATTCTGTAAATTACCAATAACTTTGTCATCTGTCAGCGTATTGGTGGCAATTATGAGGCTGTCTTTAATATCTAATGTATCAACATCTCTGAGCCATTCAGAAGTATTACCTACCTGAAAACCATCATCAACAAACTGAGTAGAATACTCAGCTTGTGTATTTTTCAATACAAAAACATTTTCAAGTAATTCATCAGCATAACTTTTAGAAAACTCATTATCATAAGATTTTATCATACTTCAAACTCCATTTTTTTAGGCTTAACAGCTAAATCTTGCTGCAAATAATCTGGTAAATCTTTGTATTCAAGTTGGGTAAAAGTGATGTTACCTACAACTTTTGGTTGCTCATGAGAGAAGTTGACAAAGTCTAAACTAGTGGATGATTTCCATATATATTGTTGTTGTGTTGTCGTTATAATCCAGTATCTGTCATGATTGTTTTTATCACTGCGCATCACTTGTTTCTGCCAATTTTCAGGCACTTTAACCTCAGGGCTCGTTGTATATATTTTACCAAACTTAGCGCCACTCAACCTAGCAATATAAGCCATATTTTCTATATTAGTAGATGATTTATAGTGACGGTCTGAGTAAATAATATGTTTAACAGGTTCACTAAGTGCTAAATAACGTAATAAGTCACTAACATTTAAAGTATCTTTATCCTTAAAAGTAATACTAGGCAAAGGTGATTTAGTCTCTTTTGGTATCAAATAGTGTGTTGCTGTTGCATGCCAATAACTGCTAGGGTTTTGTTGCCGATCTAGTAGGAATAACAATGGTTTACCGGTTTTTATACCTAATTTGTAATCCTTAAGTGCTGGATTAGCTAACCATGTTTGTTGATTATACTGTGCTTGTTTTTCTGATAAATAATTTTCTCTATAAAGTTCATTTAGCCAGTTTTCTTGCCATTGCTTAGCAATATGAGTGTCTTTAGGCATCAATGGCATGTATTTGATGTTACCAGTAGTGAATTTACCATAGCAAGTATCTATATTTGCTAACTTAGATTCAGTAGCAATAAATGAAAATAATGCTTTTTTATCTTTAGGAAGATCAGAATACATTCTATGTTGCTCAACATTCCACTGCTTATTCATGAACTCAGCGATATTATGTAAAACCTCTTCATTAAAAGCTATCGGATAATCTTCATTCACTTCTATGGCTTTTTCTTGGTTACCAAACTTAACTGGCAATACACCTCCTAGTTTAAAATTAGTCACACAGTCACCATTGCTGTTGAATATTAAAGACAAGGTTAATTTTAACCTTGCCTTCTGCCTTGTTATCCCGTTATTTACAACCTTAAGCTTTAAATTTTTGATCGATTTTTGCTTGCAAGTTCCGTCGTCCTCAGCAAGCAAAATCTTTGCATTAGCACTATGGCGTGCATCTGTAACAGCAATTTTCTTTGCTTCCGGCCAGCTATAAAAACTTTTTCTTTGTTGGTACCCATTCTTAACAGGCTCAGCGACCCTTTGCAACAATAAGGGTTTGCTTTTTAAAAAATCATCCTGGTCTAAGTACCACAGATCATAAATGCCACTCTCCCGTGATGCCAACAAACCACTTTTACATGTTTTTCTTCCTAATTCAGTTAGTTGTTGCTCACGTAGCAAGCTTTCTTTTTCTAAATAATTAATTAACCTATCTGGCAAAGAGTCATAATCTGTCTCTACTAACTCAAGTGCTTTTTGTATATCAGGTCTAGTTTGCTTAATATCTACATTTGCCAACGCACGATAACAGGTAGCAGTGACATGTCTTGTCAAAATTATTTGCATGTTCCTTCCTTAACTACAGGTAATACCTTTGCCAATTTCTCTAATTCATTTGAAGCAGTTTTTTTAGAAAAATAAGAGTGTTTACCAACAACTACTAGCTGAAATCTCGCTCGTGTTACTGATACATTAAGACGATTTGGGCTATCAAGAAATCCATCTCTATAAGTATTAACCATGGAAAGGAATACTAGATCAGCTTCTTGACCTTGAAAAAAATCTACCGTATTTAGCTTGATTGCTACATTTTTATAGTTGAAGCGAGCATATGCACGTTTATTCTTAGGGGATATATTTTGCAGTTTTTTCCTTAACATCTCTTCCTGCTTCTTATAAAAAGTTAAAATAGCTACATCATATTTTTCGTTCTGATTATCAGACCAATCACAAAACTTTTTTAATTCATAAATAATATGGCTTGCTTCTTTCTCATTGGCATTGCCCTTGGTGACTCCATCAACATCAAGCCAAACTGCATGCGAATTATAACCTTTATAATTCCATTCACGATCAGATCGAGTTTGTTTTCCATCAAATAGTGAAAGAGCATTACGCCCCTCAGAATAAAACTGTTCTCTAGGATAACGTGAAATATCGGGGTGCATACGGTGCTGATAGGTTAATGTGGCATGGCGATAGCTTTTTTCTGAGACTCTAAAGCCCTGATTCAATGTAGTTTCTAAATCATTTGTTTGTTTTAAAATACCTGAACCTGATAATGCTTCAAGTATTGAAGGAAAAGCCATATTGCGAATATTATAGACTCTATACTCTACATTTTTTACCGATTTTGGTAAAAGTTGTTTCAGTTGCTTCTCAAGATCTTTTAATTTGTTACTCTTACTAGTAGGTTTGCTTTGTAAAAATCGTAGCCAGTATTGACGCTCCAATCGCCAAACAATTTCATCAGCCCAGCAAGATTTTTTATTATGCCATTTCTCATGCACTTCATAAGAATAGCTTAACTTATCTTTGCTAAAACTATGGGTTCCTTCAAATCTTGCCATATGCCGAAAGTTATGTGCTGAAGTTCGCCAGCCATCCGATAAAATGACAGCATCTGCCGGCATGTAGTCTTGATATTTTTCTAGTAATTCTTTTTCACAGAATATCAGATTGAAGTAATATAGTCGCCATGA
Source organism: Candidatus Gorgonimonas leptogorgiae (assembly GCA_929200515.1). Taxonomy (GTDB): domain Bacteria; phylum Pseudomonadota; class Gammaproteobacteria; order Pseudomonadales; family Endozoicomonadaceae; genus CAKMZJ01. Next base: position 26,089 of record CAKNAD010000006.1, read on the forward strand.
TTCATCCAATAAGTCTGCCTCTGGCAAAGTATTTATCCAATCACAAGCATCTGAACCCCCTAAAAGACAAACATCATCAAATTCGTCTCGTTGCTCGTATGCTCTTGCTTTCATTTCATCAGCTAATGCTACAAGATCCCCTTGAGTAACTGGCAGTATCAGCTTATCATGATACCCCCACTGACCATCTTTTTTGCTACGTAATCCATGCAATAAAAAACAAGCATTTTGTATCTGCGGAGATAACAGTATTTCTTTCTGTTTTTTATTGCGGTGTTGCAGAACAAGTTGCTTTAAATTAGCGGTTATCTGCTCTCTCTCAGTAAATGGCGATAATTGTTTTACATCTCCAACTAATATCCATTTTTTGGCATATCGAGCGGGCACTAAAAATTCTGCAAAGGTAGTTTTGCTACACTCATCAATAATCATTACATCAAACGCTGAAGCAACAGAATCGATATCAACTTTATCACTATTAAATAAACGCAAAATACCCATGGTTGTACCACAAACTAGATTTGAAGAGTCCACCATTAACTGATCACAGCTAGTAATATCAACGGCTTTTGAAAAATCACTTTTTAAGTTATCGTATTGATAATTCTCAACACCTACAGCACGATTTTCATCTCCTACTCGCAGTGGGAAAACTTCATTTGATAATTGATTTTTATCAATACGTTCTAATACATTATTTATTGCCGCATGGGTTGAAGCCGTCAATAAGATCCGTTTACCTTGTCTAACTAATTGAATGATTAGTTCCAGAATGGTAGTTGTTTTCCCCGTACCTGGCGGACCATCAAGAATAGCAAAATCAGGTGTATTTAAAGCTTTAACAACAAACTCTCTTTGTTTATCACATCCATCAAAATCTTCATTTGTTAAAATACGCCAGTTAATGTCATCTTGATAAGTTTCCCCGAAATTTGGCCATGCTTGTTTATCTCGACTTTTAAGCAAATCAAGTAATGGCTTCTGGCTAATAGCTGGGGCTAGTTTAAGCTTAGTGATCGCTTCTTTTTGACGCCATAAAGATTGGGTATTTGCTTTAACTTTTAGCTGTTTGTATGTAGGAATAATTGGAGTTCTTTTAGAATCATTCTTTCTGTAAAGGACTAGTTGCCTTTCATCAGGTTTTGATTTAAGCACACGGTACCCTGCATTAGCTCCTGGTTTTTCATTCTTATCAAGGATATCTACTTGATCATCAAAGAAATATTCAAGTGGATCCTGCCCTGTTCCAGTATCATCTGCCTGATCAAGGCTAATCAGTTGAATCCACTTTTCTTGCGAGTCTGAATTTTTGCATACGAGCTTAATCTGTGGGAAAGCACAATGCTGATAGTGGTCGGCATAGGGTTCACCCTGTGTATCAAGCAATAGCTTGCCATGTACATCACTCAAAGACCAACTGCTAGGGATTTGCCTACCATTTGCATCGCATAAGTCAGTAATTGAAATATTTTTTATAAATGATTGATTAGCGTCTTTAACTGTTGCATATTTAAGCTTAGGTTTTTTGCTTGCTACTATATATTGAGTGCCATTAATGTCAAAGCTATCCTCAA
>CAKNAD010000007.1 GCA_929200515.1 Candidatus Gorgonimonas leptogorgiae
TGCAAGTGCATTTCAAAGTGTTTTAACGATGAAGTAAATCTTTTTAATAGCCCCCGAAGGGCAAGGCTTCTAAGCTTTTATCCTGCGTTAGTATTTCTTGATTTAGTCGACACTAAACCTGCGAAACACTGCCTTAGCTAAAAACTTATAATCACTTGCTGAAAACCTGCATTTCCAACTGCTACGTGTATAAATAAAGTTATTTTTTTGCCAAGCAAACAATATTTTTTATTAATTAACTTGACATCATAACATAGCGTAGATACAATAATATAAAACTTAGGACTGGCTTGCACTAGTTCACTATCGTTTATTTTAAATCCATGCCTGGATAGCTCAGTTGGTAGAGCAGCGGACTGAAAATCCGCGTGTCGGCGGTTCAATTCCGCCTCTAGGCACCATCTATAAAAAATAATTTTACCAAACCTCTTCAATTTTCTATTTATTATCAGCTAATTTTAAAATATTAAACTTGTCTTTAGTTTTAAGCAACTACTAACTTTTAAGCGTCTATTGTCTTGATATATTTTTTAATAAAAAGTATTTTTTTTTGTAAAATAGATTGTACTCGGGAATATTAAAATGAAAAAGGAAAATTACTTCAATGTTGCTATTAACGGGTACGGTCGAATCGGTCGTTGTCTATTACGAGCAATATATGAAAATTATAAACATAACCTACTACGAGTAGTTGCTATAAATGATCCAACGCCAACTGCCACTATGTGTTATTTAACAAAATATGATTCTACTCATGGAGTCTGTACATTAAACGTCTCCGCCACAGAAAATCATTTACATATCAATAACAATAGTATTAGTATATTTCATGAACAAGACCCTAAAAAGCTTAACTGGAATGGCTTAAAAATCGACTTACTTTTTGATTGCTCTGGTAGTTTTAAAGATTTAGCAACTGCACAAGCATATTTAGCTTCTGGAGTTAATAAATTATTAATTTCTAATCCTTCCTGTGTTGACACTGATGGCACTATAATTTTTGGCGTTAATGAACAGTCTATTAATTTACAAAGCAAAATTATTTCTGCTGGATCATGCACTGCAAACTGTATTGTTCCTGTTATAACTGCTATAAATAAAAATTTAGGTATAAATAGCGGATCACTAACCACATTACATTCTGCTATGAATGATCAACCGCTAATTGATAGCTCTAATACTAAAAATTTACGCTTAGCCAGAAGCGCTTTACAATCGATGATTCCAGTAGATACTGCTCTATCTTTAGGAATAGATAGAATTTTACCCGAACTAGCAGGGAAGATTCAAACTAATGCTATTAGAGTTCCAACAGTTAATGTTTCCTGCATTGATGCTTGTTTTGTAGTCAACAAAAAAACTTCAACAGAACAACTAAATGAATTTTTAGCAGTTGAATCATCTCTAAATCCAGATATAATTGGAATCACTGATGAGCCTCATGCTTCTATAGATTTTAATCATGATAAACGTTCATGTATTATTGATATAACGCAAACTAAGGTCAGTAACGGCAACTTAATAAAAATATTGTGTTGGTTTGATAACGAATGGGCTTTTGCGAATAAAATGCTAGATATAAGTGAATATTGGCTCCCTATGACTTCTTCTAATACCTAAAGGAACTAGTTTTACGCTACTAAATTGATAAATTTATAAGAAAAGTATCTTTTTACTAATCGCAACTTAATAGCTATTGTGCAAAAATATGAATTTTGTATAATTGTATATACCTTCTACTTACAATAAAGAGTTTATAAATTAGCAGTGATTTTATCTGAAAACCTAGGAGCAGAACTGTATGCTGTTATCGGAATCAACTATCAATCTGCCCCAGTAAAAATACGAGAAAAAATAGCTTTTTCTAATGATGAGTTACATTTGGCATTAATAGATGCAAAAACAAGCTTAAATTTAGCAGAAATAAGCATTATTTCAACTTGTAATAGAACAGAAATATATATAGCTGATATTAACATTAAAGACAAAATAGATGCTATTATTGATTGGCTATTGAGCTTTCATGGAATTCCTATAACGGGCAGCTTTAGCAACCATTTATATGTTTTTTTGGGAATCGACGCTATTAAACAGCTTATGAAGGTAGCTAGTGGTATAGATTCAATGATATTTGGAGAAAACCAAATTATCAGCCAAATAAAAAAAGCTTATAAGATATCTATTAAAGCACAAACTCAAGGTCCATATTTACATGGTTTATTCCAAAAAAGCTTTTCTGTGGCTAAATTAGTACGTAGCAAAACTAATGTAGGGAATTATCCTATTTCAGTAGCATCTGCTGTTAATAAGCTTGCTAAAAAGATATTTACAGATATTAAAAGTTGTTCTGCTTTATTAGTGGGTGCTGGGGATACAACAAAACTTATAGCTAAATATTTTGCTAAAAATAAGTTGAATAAAATTACAATAGCAAATCGTACTTTAGCAAATGCTGAGGTTGTAGCTAATGATATTAATGGTATTGCTGTTGGTTTAGATCAAATTCCAACTATACTTAAAAATTCCGATATAGTCGTGACTTCTACAGCTAATAGCAAAATTACTATTAACAAGCAAATGTTTATCGATGCTATTAAATCACGCAAGCACAAGCCTATTTTTGTTGTAGATATAGCTGTACCTAGAGATGTAGATCCAGATGTAGCATCTCTCGCAGATGTATTTTTATATACAATAGATGATTTACATAATTTATTAGATACTAATATCAATTTAAGAAAACAAGCAGAGAAACAATCTTTAGAAATAATTGATAATGGCATTATAGAAATGTTAAACTGGCTTAAGTCCTTAAAAGCTGTAAATATTTTACAAAAATATAGAAATAATACCATTGAAATATGCACTAAAGAATTAAAGCTAGCCACACAAAAATTATCAGACGGCACACCTTCTGATATAGTATTAAAAACATTCGCTTATAATTTAACTAATAAAATAATGCACCATCCAAGTATAGAAATAAAAAAAGCTGCAAAAGATGGAGATAAAGACAAACTAAATTGGGCAAAAGCTTTACTTGGAATTAATATTAAATAGATATTATATTAGCAACATCTATCATTTTTTTATCTATAGCGTTGTTGCGACTGATAGCATCTTCTAGGCTAACGATAGAATCTTGCTGATTTTTAATACCAACCATAACTCCACTTACTTTTTTAACCAAATTTTCAATTGCTGCTACGCCAAATCTACTTGCTAATACTCTGTCCTGAATACTTGGATTACCACCTCTTTGGATGTGACCAAGTACTGTAACTTTGACTGTATATTCAGGAAATTTTTTTTCAATTTCATGAGATAAATTAAAGGCGCTTCCACTCTGATTACCTTCAGCAACAACGACAATACTAGAAGTTTTCCCAGCACGATTACTTTTTTTAATAGAATTGATAATACGCTCTATGGTATTTTCTTGTTCTGGAATAAGGATTTGCTCAGCACCAGTTGCAATACCAGCATTTAGTGCAATAAAGCCTGCATCTCGACCCATCACTTCAATAAGAAAAAGTCTGTTATGAGAGGAAGCAGTATCTCTAATTTTATCTATGGCATCCATAACTGTATTAGATGCCGTGTCGTATCCTATAGTGTAATCTGTGCCAAAGATATCGTTATCTATAGTTGCTGGAATTCCTACACAAGGAAAATTAAAAGTTTCGTATAGTTTATTAGCTCCTGATAGCGATCCATTACCACCAATAATAACAAGAGCATCTATACCGGCATCAACTAGATTTTTATGAGCTAATTCTCGACCCTCAGGTGTCATAAATTCTGCACATCTTGATGATTTAAATATTGTGCCACCTCTATTAAGGATATTAGCTACTGACCTTGCGGTGATATCAAAATTAAATTTTTTATTTATTAAACCTCTGTACCCTTCAGATATAGCTACTGGTTGTAACTTATAATATATACAAGCTCGAACACAAGCCCTAATAGCCGCGTTCATTCCTGGAGCATCTCCGCCAGAAGTAAGAATGCCAATTTTTTGTATTTTATCCATATTTTTTGTGACCTCTATGATTAGCTTTTATTTAATATCCATTTCTAACATCGTAATATTTTACAATATTTATTAGCTTGTAGACTATTTATTAATTTATTATAAAGTAAAATCATACAAAAAAATAATAAATAACAGATTACCATAGTTAATTATAGCTTATACACCTTCAAGTAGAAGCTGTATGTATACACCTTCTACCTCAAAACACCAACCCTTAGAGCTAATTTTAATAAACTACTTATAAATTTATGTAATTTGTATAAATAACTACTAACTACAATTTTATAGCGAACTATAAAGATATAAGCCGGTCTAAAGTGAAAGGTTTATATACAAGGGTAAAAAAATGGAAGCAATTAAAACAGCCACTAGTAATAACAATATAAATATTATTACAGAAGCAAACAATACAAATAATTCTACTATACAACATCATGGCAGAAATATACAAATATTAACTGATGACTGCATAATTTTAATTTTATTACAGGTTGATGCATTAAAAGATTTACAACATTGTAAACTTATTAATAAACGTTTTTTAAGAATTGTTACTGATTCTACAGAATTACGTGACCATCTGTTTTTTTTAAAGAATTGTATAACCCCAGAAATGTTTCTTGCTTTACCCAAAAATTATATTTTATCAATCAATAAACAATTATCAAGTACAACACCAACAATAACTGCTAATAGTAAAAACTTGGTTACAAATCAACAGCAGATTGCTTTTAAAAAAAAATTATTTTCACGTATAGAACATAATTTATCGCAAGCAACAGAAATTACTCTCAAAAATATAATAACTATAAACCATCAATGGCATATAAATAACACCATCTTTAGCAAAAGTAGAAACTTATTTGCTACAGCTTCTAATGATGGTACTGCACAAATATACCAGTTTATTAATGGTAGCTGGAAATTTTTTTGTAGTATTAGTCACGGAGAAAAAGTAAAACAAATTATGTTTAGTCCAGATAGTAACTTTATTATAATTACATCTGATTCTAAGCATCGGATATGGGGCATCTTTGAATATGAGTGTATTAAAATTATCAATAATCCTTATTCTTCTTCTATTATTTTTAGAGATGACAGTAAAAGATTTTTCTTTACAGGAGAAGGCCTTGATAAAATAAAAGTATTTGATTTTATTGACCATAATTGGCAAGAAGTATTAACTATAGAAGAAAATAAAAGTCTGAATAATTATTTTAATATTAGGCAAGGTAGCTTTATTGATCATCCACAAATACCTCAAAATATAAAAGAAGATAAATGGTTAGCTTTTGTTATAAAAAGATATACTATGGCTCCTATATATAATCCACTGTGTAACTTTGGAGATAAAAAATTAGCCTTTGAAGTAAAAAATATTCTTTACAATGATGGACGGTGGAATATAAAAGAAAGTTATTATGAAGGAATACAATACATAGATTATAGCAATGATATGAAGTTAATTTATGTATGTACAAACAAGAGCTTAATTTTAGAATATATTAATAATGAATGGCAACTGAAGTTTAATTTTCCATACAAGATTTACCAGTCATTAGGTTTTAGTTATGATAACCAAAGACTTATTTCTTATTATCATTTCCGTGAAAAATATTTAGATACGATTACAGTTTGGAATATAGCAAACAATGAGCCATACAAAGAAATAGTTCTAAATAATACTTCGATGGCGCAATTTAGCAAGGATGGAAAATATATAATAACAGCTGATGAAAACAGACAAGCAACTATATGTATATGGTATTTTGTAGATGGAGTTTGGAGAATAAAATCATCTATAAAGTACAACGATTATGTATTTCACGTAATTTTTAGTAATTATAACTGGATGATAGCTATATTATCTAATTGTGAGGCAACGATCTCAGAACTAATTAATACAAGCGAAACAACAATTGCAAATAATGCTTTAACAACAGATAACAACATTATTCTTAACGAAATTATAAACTTAACCCAAGCAAAGAATATAGTTTTTAGCTCTACAAATAATTATTTTGCAACATTTGGCTATAAGTTAGCGACAATATGGCGAATTACAACTGATGGTTGCGAATCTTTAGCAACCTTAAAGCATAAATATAATATAGCAAATGTTTTATTTACTCATGATAATTCTCATATTATCATATCTTCAGCTTCACATACTAGTATATGGGGAATAGCTATAAATAAATATAGTAAAGAACTTACTATAAAAACTAAAAAACAGCCTCACATTGAAATAAAAGACGATAGTAGTAAAATATTAATTGCAGAAGCAAATAGACCTATACAAATCCTTACTTTAATAAATAATAATTGGCAACAAAATTTTATTATTAATCAAATAGCAGATGCCTTTGAAATAGAACAAGGTAAATTTACTCCAACTACACTCCTACAACAAAATGATAATGATACTTGGGTACATCTTGCACTACAAAGATACTCTATAGTAGAAACAGCTAAACAAAACAAAATACATGATTTTATTTATACTGAATATCATAGAGCATATCAAAACTTTGGAATGCCTAATCTAAATATAGTATCTTTCAGTCAAGATAAAAAGCTAATGTATTTAGGATTTGAAAAATTAGATTGTGTTATTTTAAAAAATGATAATAATCAGTGGAGTAAAAAAGCTACATTCTATGGCGGAACAGCTCAAGCAAATTTTAGCTCCGATAACCAAAGAATAGTTACAATATCTAACGAAAAAAGCACTAATAAGCGGATGATAGTTTGGAATATTGCTAGCGATAATATTTATCAAGAGCTTGGATTAAACAATATAAACAGTGCTCAATTTAGTCAAAATAACAACTACCTAGTAACCTTATCTAGCATAAATAATATAGTAAAAATATGGTCGTTCATCGATGATCACTGGCAAGTTCAGCACTCTATAACTACTGATGCTAATCCTAGTTATATTAAATTAAGTAAAGATTCAACACTTCTTACTATAGCTTACAAAAATAATACAGTTAAAATATATCAGTTATTAGAAGAATTATTTACCAATTAGTGCCGTAAAACCCGTTCCTTTAGTTGCGGGATATAAGGCATAACATTTTACTAGCAACTCTTAGAATATTGCACTTGTTTCTGTACACTGTTTCTTGCTATTTACTGCTCAGGCAGATGGCTAGTCCATCAACAACACTTGGTTCAGAGCTAACCGTCGGGCTGACGGAGATACTCTTTGAAAATATAGGTTTCGTTAGAGAACTAGCCTAGAAACCACCTAGCATACTTGTATGATCTAAGAAGCCAGGTTCTTTAGGTCGTGGAGGATGTCACAAAGGAATAACATCAAACTGCTCTTGATGATAGATAGGTTCAACTTGAAATTTAATCGGTTTGTTAACAATATCTTCTAAATCTGCAACAGTGTTGGACTCTTCATCTAAAAGTCTATCTATAACAGACTCTGAGCCTAAAACCATATATTGATTTGCATTGTAAGCTTTAGCTGAACGTAATATTTCACGAAAAATTTCATAACAAATGGTTTCTGCTGTTTTTATTTTACCTCTACCTTCGCAAAATTTACATGGCTCGCATAACATATTTTGTAATGATTCCCTAGTACGTTTACGGGTCATTTCAACTAATCCTAATTCACTAATTTGAGATGTGAATGTCTTAACTGGATCATTAATTAACATTTTCTCTAAAATTTTTAGCACTTGAAATTGGTGTTCTTTATTATCCATATCAATAAAATCTATGACAATAATTCCACCTAAGTTACGTAATCTTAGCTGCCTACTAATGGCTACTGTTGCTTCTAGATTAGTTTTATATATAGTTTCTTCTAAGTTACGACTACCAACAAAAGCACCAGTATTTACATCTATAGTAGTCATAGCTTCAGTTTGCTCAATAATTAAGTATCCTCCAGATTTCAGCGGAACTTTTTTATTTAATGCCTTAGCTATTTCATCTTCAACACCAAACAAATCAAATATAGGTTGATTCCCTTGATGTAAGGTAATACTTTTTTCTACCCCAGGGGCTAATTTAGTAGCAAAATTAGTTAGTTTATTAAAAGATTTTAGAGAGTCAACACGTATGCGCTCTATTCTAGAATTATAAAAATCTCTTAATACCCTTAATTCTAAAGGTAATTCCTCATAAACATTAGCTGGCACAGACACAACATTTTTAATGTTTTCCTCTATGCTTTTCCATAATCTGCGTAAAAATATTATATCTTTTTGTATTTCTTCTGCACTAATTCCTTCAGCCGCTGTTCTGACGATAAAACCATTCTTTTGGTTGCTATCTTCTTCTGCCTCAATGTAGTCAGTGATTAATGTTTTAAGACGATTTCTTTCCTCTAAATCTTCTATTTTTAAAGAAATTCCAATATGTTTAGTATTAGGCATAAACACTAAGTACCTTGCTGGAATAGATATATTAGTAGATAACAAAGCACCTTTAGAGCTAATAGGATCCTTAATAACCTGCACAACTAATGATTGTCCTTCATGTATTAATTCTTGTATTGGTATATTAATCACGTTTTCTTCATCGTTTGTCTTGTGAAATATTTCATTTGCATGAATAAATGCCGTGCGTTCAAAACCTATATCAATAAATGCTGATTGCATACCAGGCAAAACTCTGGTGACTTTTCCTATATAAATATTACCCACAATACCTCTACTACGAGTCCTTTCTATATATACTTCTTGAATAACGCCGTTTTCAAGTAATGCGATGCGGCATTCCATTGGCGTTACGTTCATTAATATTTCTTCACTCATTGTATAAGCCTCTAAATTAAATAGTGATAATTTCTTTTGTTATTTATTATTGCAAACTAATCTAAATATAACTAGTCATTGTATCGAGTATTTATATAGGCAAATTTAAGGCATTTCTAAGAAACTATTCAATATATAGTATTAAGATCATTAAATAAATAATCAAATATTCAAAATAACTTGTTGAAAAGATGTATAGCAATGAATGATTCTAGAATATGAAACACAGCAAAATTATTAAAATGTGGCTACAGTGAAATATTATTTGTGTTTTAAATGTAAAGCTATAGACGCATTAATTGATAATAAATATTTTAATCTGAGGTTGGGTTTAGCCGTATTATAATACCTTGAAACGATCCTGCAAAGTTTCTGATTATACTTGCTATAAACATATTATTTTTTTCATTATTAAATTCTTGTATTTCGTTCTCCCAGAAATCAGGCTCCATATAATTACTACCCATTAGAAGTGCTTTTGAAAGTGGGTTATTAACATCCATTATAGAAGATACATTGAATAAAAATTTTTTTAACTCTTGATGGTTAAACATCTTAATTCCACCACAAGAATGATTGTTTTCTATTTTTTCATTGTCACAATAACATAATCCTCTTTTCATTAGTATAAGATCGAATTTTTCTGTAATGTTTTGTTCTAAAAAACTTTTGCTATTATCCAACTTAATAACCTTAGCTTTAATATTAGAACTCTCTACTTTTATTGTTCTAGGCTTGCTACAATTTGAGATATCAGTAGCGGTAATGTTAATTTCTTTGGGGGTTAATATAAAATTTTTTACTAAATCACCAGCTGAAGTATGTACAAAACCTGGACTATTTGAAAGTGATATTATATTTTTGTATGGAAAAAACTGCATGTTGCTTTCTGGAATTGATTCTCCAGTAAACCACATGACATTAAGAAATTGTTTACATAAAGGATAATATTTGCTGACACGATTTCTAATATTTTTTATGTCTAATGAATCTATATTAGATAAATCTTTAATAGACTGTTCTATGAATTGTTCTTTTAGGGAATTAACACACCCAACAAGTTGTTCTTTTGTGTTATAAAGTTTGCAAAGCTGTTCACCTTTAAAATCAAAAAATAAATGCTTTGTCTTAAACTCTACACCTGTTACTTGGCAAAAAATATTTCGTAGTAAATTATATGTGTCTTCTTCATCAGTATTATTCACTCTGTCTGATACTTTAGTTAGAGAATTAGCATCAAAATAGAGTGCTATCACATATTCGTTTAAGCTGGTTTTTCCTATTTTTATAACTAGCGGTTTCATGTTTTCATTGCTAGTAAAACGTTCAATTTGTTGTTCTAGTTTATGAATAGATGAATCATTCTGAGAGAATATTTTTGGTGCTATAGTTGAAATCATTTTATGTTAAGCCTTTATTTTGTAATCGCTATATGGAATTTCCTTATAATAACATTTAATTATTTATAGGTTGCTAACTAGTTGTTTATTTTAATTAATTCGCTTGGTAATATTCATTAGACGCATTAAGCGGAGAAAAGTTTTAATAGCAGATAAAATCATAGTTAATATTTTTTTGATTTAATTAATACTATGCACTTGCTACACTAACACTCAATACACAGTGTTAACTAAAAGCAGACAATCACTTGCTTAACTAGCCTGTTAACACATATACACAAGCATAAAATATTAGAAAATTTAGACAAAATAATTGCTCTTAATTATAAGGAGTAGCTGAAAAAATAAGCACATATTCTTTTACTTGAAAATGTATTTTGTATCAGAATGTTTATAAAAGTGCAACAAATTAAAATATAAACAACTATAATCGTTATATGGAATATTTTTAAGCTATTTAAGTATTGTGCTATGTTATCAAAAAATTCAAGTATTAATAGTAAAACTAATAAGATACTCTGTGCAACACAGTTATTAGTTATTATTTATATTTTGTGCTATTTGCCTAATATTAGCATGGCAACCGATGATAGTAGCATTGAAAGAATTATAGAATCTAAGACACCTAATACAAGATACGCATTACGTAAGATATTAACAGATGTTTTTCCAGAAAATTATATTTTTAATTACAATTTAATGAAAGAAATAATCATTTACTCATTAGATGCCCTAGAAACTAAATTATCAAGTGGTAAAAATACTGTAAACTCTCGATCGAATAATCGTCAATCTACTGCCGTGCCTGTGTGGGGTAATATTTCTATTCATAAAAGCAACAGTATCCCCTATAAGTATTATCCACTATCATCTTCGTTGAGTACTATTGCCTCTATTGGTTTAGATCATAGTTTATTATTAAGTCATCGAATTGGATTAATGATGAATTATGCTATATCTACTACTAAAATATCAAATACTGTATATGATCAGCACCTAGCTACTAAATTAAAAAGTGCAAAATCAATGAAACAAATGCACAATCATGGATTAACATTAACCTTATATTATCAATACCAGAATACAAAAATTTCTGTAGACTGTAGTTTTTTAATGGGAGAACGACAGCAAAAAAGCAGTACCAAAATAGGCTGGTTACATACTGATTATAACTCATGTTATACATCTAAATTATATAGTGCTAATGTAAGTCTGAATTATCCGTGCTTTATCAATAACATTTATTTAGACCTTATATTAAAAAATAATATTAATATCTTTAAAAATCCAGATCTGTCTATTAAAGGTATTAGTACTATTAAACATTCAGAAATTAAACTATTTAAAACAGGCACAGGAATTAGAGTATCTTATAACTTTAAAGCAATAACTAAATTTAATATTTATTCTTCTGCTATGTTTATTTATAATTATAGTTTTTATTTGGAAGGTAACTCTAAAATAGATATCATGTACCTAGGTAAAGACTTTTATATTAAAAATTATCTTTTAGAAAAACGTAGCTTTAATACTAATTTAGATATTATTATTAAAGCTAATAGCAACTTTAATGTAGGCTTAAACCTAACTTGGCTCAAAGAGAAGTATTCTAGCTCTTTAGGTGGCAGGTTATTATTATATTATTGTTTTTGATTAATATGGGTTTTGTGTTAAACACATCTTACATTTGAAAAAATATCTATGCAAATTGAAGCTGTATGAATAAAATATTTTATTTATAATCTATTATTAGGGACAATCCGGCTATGCAAAAATATAGGCAAAAACTAGTAAATTTTTTAAAATTAATATCAGCTTTATTTATTATTAATTATATTTTCCTTCTTTGTGGTTGCGAACAAAAGACAACTAGTAGAGGAGATGTGGCTACTGAAGTAATAGTTTTTTCAGCATTTGCAAAAAAAGTAGTTACAAATTTTGATTTTATGGGACATACCGAACCTAGTAAAACTGTAAATATAGTTTCTAGAATAACCGGAACTTTAATTAAAATAAATTTTAAAGAGGGTAACAAAGTTAAACAAGGCGATCTCTTGTTTGAAGTAGATCCCATATCATACCAAATAGCTGTAAATCAAGCTAAAGCAGATCTATCTGGCAAGGTAGCGAATATGGTGTTATCAATAAAGGAATATGAGAGGGCTTTAGAGTTATACAAAAGCGGGAGTTTAAGCCAGTCTAAACTTGATATCGCCGCCAAGCAAAAAGATTATACTAGCGCTCTTGTAGAGGCTGCTAGAGAAGAAGTAAAAAAAGCAGAAATTAATTTAGGATATACAAGAATAACAGCAGCTTTTAATGGCGTTGTAGGTGAATCAAAATATAGCGTTGGTAACTTATTGAGCCCAGAGTCTGGATCTTTAGCAACCTTAGTAGATTCTGATACTATTCAGGTAAGATTTTATATTAAAGAAAAGCAGGTATTAAAGTTTTTAGAAACAAAAAATAGTGCTATAAAGTTAACAAAAGGTATAACCATAGATTTACTAGACCCAAACACAAATAAAATAGTACTAAAACAAGGTAAGTTAGTTTATTTGTCTCCTGTTGTCGATAAAATGTCAGCGATGCTAACAGCTAAAGCAGAGTTTGTAAATAATAATACTATAGTGCCAGGATTGTATGTAAAATTATTGATATCTAAAAAAGAAGAAGTATCTAAAATTGTTGTGCCTAAGCACTGTGTATTAGATAGCCAACTAGGAAAATTTGTATGGGTAGTAAATTCTAATAACCAAGCCCAAAAGCGTTATATAAAAATTGCAAGTAATAAAAATAATTTTTCTACCGTACAAGAAGGCTTAGCTCCAAGAGATAAAGTTATTATAGAAGGAGTACAAAAAGTTTACCAAGATGCTTTAGTCTCTCCAGTTGAAGTAGAGATAGATCAAAATACTGCAACAATTATTTCTTCACCAACAAGGAAGTAGTAATACGATGATGAAAGATTATTTTTTTATTAGAAGGATGAAGTTTTCCTTTGTTATTTCTATTATAATAACTTTAATAGGTTTTTTATCCTTGTTGTTGATGCCTGTAAATCGGTTGCCAGATATAACCCCAACACAAATTATAGTAGATACCATGTACCCAGGAGCCAGTTCCGAGGTTGTTGAAAAAATGGTAACTAATATAATAGAAGAAAAAGTAAATGGTATAGAAAATGTATTATTTATTCAGTCATCAAGTCTTAACGGAGGAGGCTGCCGTGTTACTATTACTTTCGGTCAAGAAGCAAATTCTGATTTAGCTTTAGTTGAAGTACAAAACAGAGTTGCGGAAGCACAACCATTCCTTCCTAATGAAGTGAGAAATATAGGGATATCAGTTCGCAAACGATCTACTAATATACTTTTAGGGATAAACCTAGCGTCAACTAATGCACAACATGATGATATCTATTTAACTAATTACGCTGATTTAAAATTAAAATCCGCTTTGAATAGAGTTAAGGGAGTAGGAGAAGCAGAAGTTTTTGGTAGTAAAAACTACAGTATGCGTATTTGGATGAATCCAGAAAAAATGTTTGCTTTAGGGATAACTGTTTCTGATGTTATCTCAGCATTAAAACAGCAAAATGTTAGTGTCGCAGCCGGAGATGTCGGAAGCGGTCCAAATTCTGATAAGACACTTATTTATACAGTAAAATCTAGCGAATTATTATCTAATGTGTCTGATTTTGAAACTATTATAATTAGAAGAAATCCAGATATGTCATTGATTTATTTGAAAGATATCGCAGAAATAAACCTCGGATCTGAAAGCTATGCATCAGTAAGTAAAATTGATGGCAAGGCTACTAGCTTTATGATGATTTATGGTAATCCAGATGCTAACGCACTAGATGCCGCAAAACGAGTAAAGGCGGAAATGGAATCTTTATCTCAAAGATTTCCTGATGGCATGGAATATGACATAAAGTTTGATACAACTACTTTTATTAAGGTCTCTTTATACGAATTAATTAAAACAATAATAGAAGCAACCATATTAGTAATAGCCGTTGTTTTTTTATTTTTACAAAGCTGGCGAGCAACATTAGTTCCAATAATAGCAATTCCTATTTCATTAATAGGTACTTTTGGTATTTTGCATTATATGGGGTTCTCAATAAATACTATTAGTTTGTTTGGCTTAGTGTTAGCGGTAGGGCTAGTAGTTGATGATGCTATTATTGTTATTGAAAATGTAGACAGGCTAATTACTAAAGAGAAGTTATCGCCATTAGAAGCAGCTAAAAAATCTATGGATCAAATAACCTCTCCGGTAATTGCTACTACTTTAGTGTTACTTGCGGTTTTTATTCCTGTAAGCTTAATGCCAGGAATGGTAGGTGGAATTTATCGAGAGTTTGCTGTTACTATTTCAGCTGCATTATTGATATCCATGATTAACGCTTTAACTATGAGTCCAGTACTTTGTGCAATATTATTGCCTAAAACTGGTATAACGCATATTTCTTGGCTAGTAAAATTTGATGCTCTGTTAGAGGCTACATCTAATAAATATATAGATTTATTACGCAAAGCTCTGCATAAATATTCTAGATTAATTATGTTGTTGTTAGTGATAGTAGTTTTATCTGGATTTATTTATACTAAAAATCCTAAGGGTTTTATGCCTAGTGAAGATATGGGATTCTTTATAACAGAAATTCAACTACCAGATGCATCTTCCAATATAAAAACTGAACAATATTTAGAGCAAATTTATGCAAAATTTAAGCAGATTCCAAAAGTAGAATCGGTTATAACTTTATCTGGATTTGGATTTATAAGTGGCAAAGGCTATAATAAAGGCTCGATAATAACAGTATTAAAACATTGGGATCAGCGTAAAGAAGCAGAATTTTCTCAAGATGTGCTAATGAATATAGCTAGGCAGAAGCTCAATGAGATACCCGGAGTGCTTGGAGTGGTTTTTGGCTTTCCTACGGTTCCTGGTTTAGGTAATGCTGACGGCTTCAGTTTTGTGCTAAAAGACTCTGAATTGCAGCCTATACAAGCGTTAAGTGCAACTGCAAGAAGCTTTATTGGTTTAGCTAATCAACAACCAGAAATTGGCTATGCTTTTAGTGCTTGGTCTGCTAATGAGCCTCAGTATCAAATCAAAATAAATTATGAAAAAGCAAAAACTCTTGGTGTTCCTTTAGAGGAAATAAATGCTACTTTAAGGTCGCAGTTTGCCTCTTTATATGTAGATGATTTTAGTAAATTTGGTAAAACCTATAAAGTTATTATTCAAGCAGAATCTAAGTTTCGTGATGATGTAGACTCCCTAAATAATTTTTATGTTCGTAACTATTTAGGTAAAATGGTTCCTGTATCTGAAATCATCACTTTTTCTGAAGATATAGGTACTCAAGTTATTGAGCATTATAATCTTGATAGATCAGTTAATATTACTGGAGCAGCAGCCTTCGGTTATAGCTCAGGAGATGTAATCGCTGCAATGGAAAGGTTGGCAAAAAATTTGGGTGAAGGCTTTAATCATGAATGGTCAGGGCAATCGCTAGAAGAGATACTAACTAAGAATCTTAGTACTATTATTTTTCTTCTGTCGTTAATTTTTGCTTATTTATTTTTGGTTGCCCAATATGAAAGTTGGTCGCTACCTCTTGCGGTGCTATTAGTAATACCTTTTGCTTTCTTTGGTACTATGGTAGGTATTTATTGCATAAAATTTATAATACCTAGTTTAGCAAATGATATTTATGCTCAAATTGGCATGCTACTGTTAATAGGGCTGTCAGCCAAAATGGCAATATTAATAATTGACTTTGCAATCCAGCAAAGAAAATTAGGCGTTGATATTTTTGATGCTACTATAAATGCTGCTAAAATGCGTTTTAGGGCTGTTATGATGACATCATTAGCATTAATAGCTGGTTTATTTCCATTAATTTTATCTTTTGGTGCTGGAGCTAATAGTCGAAGAATTATAGGCGTTACTGTTTGTAGCGGCATGTTTTTTGCCACCTTATTTGGTCTTATAATTATTCCAGCGGCTTTTTATATTGTAGAAAAAATTACAACTCGTAATAATAAATCAGTGGACTAAACTTTATTACATTGACATATTTCCACTACTAACCGTAAACGGCATGTAACGATGATTATTATTTTGCATCGTTACAATTTTACAAAGGAGCAATTCGTATTATGGAAAAACCACAGGGGATACCACAGACACCAAGTACATAGCCTAAAATAGATTCTGATGAACAATAAGGAAGCAAAACCTACTTCTGGATCTTTAAGAGGCCGTACTATTAAAATCAGTAACAGCAACAATATAAAAAACTTGAATAGGGCAACTACGGGTAAAAGCTGAACTAAAACATACAATAAAATAGGGTAATGCAACACAAAATAAGCAAATGTTTGAAGGTAATAATGAGGGTTTTGTTAGGAATAAAAACATAAAATCTGAATTACAAAATGTAATACCGCAAGACAAGGTCAAGCAAGAAAGTAAAAAATTTAATAAGACAACTCCAATGACAAATAAGTCTGTCACGGATAAATCTCCTGTGCCAACAGAGCTAGCTAGAAACCCAAGAAGAGGGTAGCTTTCATAAACATACAGGTGGCAGTTGGAAATAAACTAAATTTCAACACTAAAATTTAGTTTATTTCCAATATTCATATTAAGATTACAAAACAGCTTTAGATTCTTTCTTATTCACTAATCTTTGCAGTGTAGTAAAATCAAAAGTAGCTAGTTTATCTCTACTAATCAGATCACTAATAAAAGCATCATATGTATAATGTGCGTATATGTTGCCCTTCTCCCTAACCATATTATTGTTAAATGGTTCTGCTCCTGTAAGATAACAAGCTTCCATATTATCAACTTCAAAAGTTTCTAGTTGATTATACGGTGGAACATCATCACGCTGATCTAATTTAACAAGTACATTGTTTAACTCATGTGCTTCGCATATTTCATCTGAAAAAGGTTTTTGGTGGTTATTTTCAATATATTTAACTAACTCAGAAAATACATAATGTTCGGTTGGACTATCTTTAAATGCAACCATTTCAGCAGTCTTTTGTCCTGATATTATACATGGATAAATACCACTTACGTATTTAGTTAATAACCTTTCATATCTTGGCGTATTATCGGCTATTTCTGGACGATGAATGTTAGCTAAATCAATCTTCTGTCTGTTATGCGGACTTATACCTGTTTCTCTATATATATTTACAAATGTTGCATATGTATAAAATATAATTTCAGATGGATGGCTTGTATCTACAACCATTTTTTTATCTAGTTCGTTAGTTATAGCACAGCATTTAATTTCATTAACAGAATAAACTAATAGATTTTTATGTTCTGGTAAAGATAAAAAACGGTTAAAGCTCTGATATATATGCGACTCCTGTATAACTTTTGCTTTTCCTTCTGGTGTCATTATCTCTGTTTTAATTTTTTTGATAGCTGAATCAATAAACTCTTGGTCAACAGAAGCTTGATCGATATCACTAAAGTGTAGAGTAGCTAAGTAAATATTAAATTGTTTGCATAAAACTCTACGAATTTTGATAGCTTCTTGAACTTCATCGATAAACCCTACTGTCGATTTAGAAGTAATATACTTTATAATTGTCTTATCTATGGTTTCCCATATTTTTGTAGTAATAGCTAGCTCTTCTATTAGTGCTATATTTTTTGTTCTTTCTGCAGTTTGAATAATATAGCAAGTTTCTACTACCATAGATAAATCATCTAAACCTTTGGAAACTCTATCCCCGCAACTATCGGTTGTAGCAACAAGAGAATTAAAAGCGTGAATTTTATTTTTAGTGTTAAGCAAAGTAATTTTATTTAATATTGTGATAACTGAGTTTGCTAAATGTTGTCTGCTATTTTCATCTTTATAATCAGCAGTTCCTGTTAAATTACTAAGAAAATTTGTTAACTGCTTAATAAGAATAGAGTGACGTTCTTTTATATTTTGTTCTTCATATTCAGTAATTCTAACAAACCCTATATCCATCCTAACAAGGCTGCCAACATCTACAGGACTGTAGTTATTTCCTGATAAGTCCTCCCAGAAATTAACAACTTCTTCTATACTTATAAAATTATGTGCTTTTTCAACTGCATTTGTAGAAAAAATAAATCTCAATCCATGGTATTTATTTTCTTCAGCTTCTTGTTTTAATCGTGAAAAATATGCTTTATTTTTACATACACCTGAATTTTCTAAATTTATTACTCTTACATTACCATCTGATTTATATCCAATTTTAAAAAAATTTTTAGGAAACTCTGTTAAACTAGAACAATTACTGAAATCGATATCGCCATTTATAAAAATACCATTTCTACCTTCAGCATCTTTTACATTACCAAATATACATCCTTCAGGAAAGCTACTAAAATTAATACAACCACTGAAATTAGCATTTCCATAAATTAACATATTTTGAGATAGTGTTTTTAGTTTTACCGCTCTTTGAGCATGAAAACTTCCATATACTGTTAAGAATGGAGGTAATTTTTCTATATTAGAGCATGATGATATATCAAATACAATTGAACCTATCAAACTAGATGCTGTTATTTCTGATGTTGATCCTACAGATACAGAAGATCTATTTGATTTAAGCTTAAGCCCGAAACCAGTTTTAGCTACTGGTGATGTCTCAGGTGATAACAGTTTAGATTTTCCCACGATAAGTTCTTCAGGTAACTTGTGAAGCTTAACACATGACTGCATAAAAAGTTTAGCAGATATTACACGTTTATCCTTGAAAGAATGCTGATCTTTAGTTAATTCTTCTAAGTTATAACAACCTTTCAAACTTAAAATATCTCCTTGTAACGTCCACCCAGATGGAAAAGCAGAAATTGCTGAATCATCAAAATATATGTTCTTACCAACATTTAAAGTTTCTGTAAGGGGTTGTAACAAGGAGTAAGTATTTTTTGAATATAAAGAACCATCGACTGAAAAATTTTCTGGAAATTGTTCTAAATTTTTACAACTATTAAATAAAACATCTCCTGTAACTTTTAAGCTACTATCATATAAATTAGTTAAACCTGAGTTTTCTGCCTTTAAATTTCCTCTAACTGTCAAGTTTTTGGGCAATTTAGTAATAGAATAGCAATTATTAATATTTAAAAGTCCGCGTACTCTAGATTGATTAGGAAGGTTCTGAAGTTGGAAACAGTTCTCAAGAATCAAGGAATCTTCTAATATCATATGACTAGGCAAATGTCTTAGTTGTGGATTATTCGATGCGTTGAAAAAGCCACCTATACTCAAACAACAAGATTCAAGGGTTGTTAAATTTTTATTCTTTGTAAGACAACAGGGCCCAGAAGTTTTAACATACATATCTAATTGCTTGTTTAGTATATTATGCATTTCAAAACGATTAGTATCCAAATATAAGTATTGCGGTAAGTATATTTCTTGGGTTATAGGAGTGATTTTGATTAAACCAGATACTCTATAAAGAGTATCTTCAGCTAAAGGCAATATTTTAGCAAAATTATTTTCGTTAGTTACTCTATCGCAAAACTCCTCGGCACTTTCAATTACTTCGGTTTGTAAATTTGGTTTTACTTTTTCAAGTGGCTTACCATTTAAAATTATTTGCGAAATCAAATCAGGAACTTTTGATAAACTCCTTTCTGCTATAGGCCTATCATTTCTTAGTAGTGGTCTGTCTTCTGGTAGGTAATTATTTAGAACATCTATATTGGTAGCACCTGTGGCACCTAAGGCTTCAAAATTAGTACTTGAAGGAATAACCTGAGGGAAATTTATACTATTTGACATACAACACAAATCCTTGTGAAATTAGTTACGATAAAAATGTAATATTTTAAATAAAATTTATATAATCTTAATATACACCTGTATATACCCTGAAAGTGAATTTTTTCAGGTAAAGCGTGTATAATGTGTTTAGTGCATGAAGAGAGTTGGTACTTAAAGTGTTGGTACTTAAAGTAATACAAAGATATAAATTAAAACGCTATACTACAAAAAAATTAACTGTTCTTCAAGTGATTTTAATTATATACACATCACTAGCTTGTAAATTTTATATTAGTTACGATAAATTTCAATTATTATATTACCCATAAAACCTCTATTGAAACTTGTTATATATACGTATCCTTTTCTTTATACACCTTCTACTAGATTATTTTTGTAATTTATGTATACTATTGCATACACTAGCTTTTAAATGTGCTTAAATTTTATTTGTATAATACAAATCAATTGTTAATTATCACATCAAAAGACTAGTTTTATAGAATATATTAACAAAAAGTTATATACATTTTACTCAAAAAAACATATACATGTGGCAGACAAAAGTGCTATTTTCAGAAGTGGCTATTAACAAGGAATAATTCATCGTTAAAATAACTAGATATACTAAAAATATTATTAAGTACATCTTGATCTTAACATACTTTTCCTTTAAATCACTTCTGAAATCATGAGGTTTTTAAGAAAAATAGTATATAATTATAATATTATCTTAATAGTGTAGGTTTTTTCATAAGCTGTATGTGAAAATATCAAAATAATTTTTATACATACTATATTGTGTAATTACGGATTTTGTTAGTGAATACAAATAACCACTAATCATGCAAATATTTAAGTAGTAGCTGTATAATTTAACAAATTCCGTTATGGGTATACTCATAGCTTATAGTATCCACTTTCTTGGAAGTCATTTATAATGAAGCACTCTGATCCTTTTGTGCAGCAAGATTTCTATGATAAAAGTGACCTTTTGAAATGTTCTAAAGGTGAGCTTTTTGGTGAAGGAAATGCCCAGCTCCCAGCTCCTAATATGCTTATGCTAGATCGTATTACTACAATATCTAGTACAGGAGGTACATATGGTAAGGGGCAATTAATAGCTGAACTAGATATTAATCCTGAGTTATGGTTTTTTAATTGTCATTTTATTGGAGACCCTGTTATGCCAGGATGCTTAGGGTTAGATGCAATGTGGCAATTAGTTGGTTTTTATTTAGGCTGGCTAGGAAAACAAGGACGTGGTCGTGCTCTTGGCAGTGGTACTGTAAAATTTACAGGGCAGATTTTACCTACCCATAAACGAGTAACTTACCAGATCGACATAAAAAGAGTAATAACTACAAACTTAACTTTAGGTATTGCTGATGGCTGTGTCAGTGTAGATGGTAAAAAAATATATACCGCAGAGGGACTCAGAGTTGGTTTATTCCAAAATACTGACTCCTTTTGAAATTTAAAGATTATTCATGGTGGCACAAATGAAACGTGTTGTCGTTACCGGAATGGGGATTACATCCTGTATTGGAAATTCCCTAGCCGAGGTTATAGAAAGTTTATTACAGGGACAATCGGGAATAAAATTCAATGAATCCTATAAAGAAATGGGATTCAGAAGTCAAATCTCCGGTTCCGTCGACCTATGCGTTGATGACTTCATAGATAGAAAATATCGCAGATTTATGGGCAGTGCTTCGTGCTATGCTTATATTTCTATGTTACAAGCTATCGAAGATGCAGGGCTAACTCATAATCTAGTATCTAATCCTAGAACTGGTCTAATAGCAGCATCTGGTGGAGCATCATCACAGAATATCGTAGAAGCAGCAGATATCATGCGCTCCAAAGGCGTAAAACGTGTAGGTCCTTACAGAGTTCCTAGAACTATGGGAAGTACAGTTTCTGCCTGCCTAGCCACTCCTTTTGAAATTCAAGGCGTTAATTACTCTATAACATCTGCTTGTGCTACTAGTGCACATTGTATAGGAAATGCTTTAGAGTTAATTCAACTTGGAAAACAAGATATAGTTTTTGCTGGTGGTGGTGAAGACGAACATTGGAGTCAAACAGGATTGTTTGACGCAATGGGAGCACTTAGCTCTAAGTATAACGACACACCAGAAACAGCTTCAAGACCTTATGACAAAGATCGTGATGGCTTTGTTATTGCTGGCGGTGGCGGTATGCTAGTTATCGAAGAGCTTGAGCATGCACTGAAGCGAAATGCTAAGATTTATGGTGAAATTGTCGGCTATGCTGCTACATCAGATGGATACGACATGGTAGCTCCTTCTGGAGATGGCGCCATTAGATGCATAAAACAAGCAATGTCTACTGTTAATAACCCAATTGACTATATAAACGCTCATGGAACTAGCACCCCTATTGGCGATATAGTCGAAATAAAAGCATTAAAGCAGGTATTTGGTAACAATATGCCTTTACTAAGCTCAACTAAGTCTTTATCTGGACACGCTCTTGGAGCTGCAGGCGTTCATGAAGCTATATACTGCTTGCTGATGATGCAAGGTGGTTTTGTTTCTGCTTCAGCAAATATAAATAATTTAGATGAAGGCGCTAAAGATACAAACATAATTAGAGGAAAAGCTCTCACCAACCAAAAACTGAATACTATTTTATCTAATAGTTTTGGCTTTGGCGGAACTAATGCTTGTTTAATTTTTCAAAAATATGTTAAGTAATTTTTAGTAAACCCTTGTTAAAAATTATCGCATATGGTGTATTCACCATATGCATTGTACAGCTTCTACTTGAAGATACGGGTTTTCAGCAAGTGATTTCTGGCTTGTTAAACAAGGTGGCTATTTTGGCTATTTATATTCATACTAAATTAAAAAGTAGTAACGCAGTTTAAAAGCTAAAAACTTATAATCACTTGCTTAAACCTTGCTTTTCCATCTGCCAACTGTATATATTCTTAAAAGTATTAATCAATACTTATATGTTATACCCTAGATTTAAATACTTAGCCAGCCTTTCTGTCGCTATTTCTAAATATTGATTAAAAGTTTCTATCTTAAAATAGACTTGCATTTTATTGTCAGATATACCGTAATCTATTAATTCTATATTTTTTATCTGGTCCGTATCATCTTTAAATTTAATAAAAATATTATTTGGAGATATAGAACAGCAACTACTAGGATTAACCTTCATAATAGACAACAAGTCAAATATAGCAGTACATATTTTTTCTATATTTAACTTTTTAATTTCTTTATTAGTTACTTGCTTATAACTAGTAATATTATTAATATCATTTACAACAAAAATTAGCTTTTTATCAATTAATACTTTAGTTAATGAAACACCATTATGTTTTTCTTTAATGCTATATAAACCAAATGGGTGACAAAAATGCATTTTAGTCACCGTAAAGCTAGAATTTATTGCTTTATCTTCCCAAAATAAATAATTATAAGACTCTTTCATTCCAGCTTTTAACGAGTTTGAATATTGCTTTATATTTAATTTAAGTATCATATTAGTAGATGCATTATGCTCGTTAAGTATTTCAAATATATAGGCATGATCTCCAGTACCTATATAGGGTAATTTTAATAATACTTTTAGCATATTTCCATATTGAAACATTAGCGTTTTTTTGTAGCATCCTAATAAGTTATCAATTATTTGCTGTAAATACTTTTTAATCTCTTGCACTCTATTTGGTGAGTAAATAACTGTATCATCGATAATAACTTCAGCAAAAATATTGTTTTGTATAAGATATTCATCAAAATTATTAAACTCTGTAGAAGCGTCAATATAATTATTAACAATAATTTCATTATTTTCATTAATATCATGATAATCACTTAATAACAAACTACCAGCAAATGTTAATTTAGTTGTAATTAGAATAAATACAACTATAAGTATATTTTTTATCATTTATATTCTCAATAAAAAGATTACAAATAAAAACAGATTGTAAAATTATTTATTTAATAATATCATACGCTAGTTAAAGTTAGCACCCCAAACCAATTTAGAATTATTAATACTTAAGTATTTTAATATAATGAATAAATGCTTATTAATTACTGCTGTGTTTCTATACAAATTATCAATATAGAACCACTACAAATACAAGGATGTAAAAATTATGTCTTCGATAACCGCTACACCAGCTCATCAAACTATCCAAGAGCTACCCCTGACAGCGAACCAAAGCCAAAATCAACCAACAATTCAAGAACATTCCCCTACTGACAACTTTATTCCTAAAGCTCAGGATCAAGTAGATTGCATGCCTGAAACAAATAATAGTAAACGTGCGGTCATACCAGAAGAACCTAGAGAAAACAGAGTTAATCAATGCATAAATAATTTTTCTCCTGTTAATGATAACTATAAAAAAAATTCTGATGACAATGTATCTTGGTCGGTAGAACCAAATGTTATCATTCAAGAAAATGCTATTAAAGCGTTATCAATTATTGATAAAGAATCTATTCCTATCTATAAAACTAATGAATTAGGACCGCTTATTTCTGAGTTAATCGATAAAGGAAATGGCAGACTTTTTGTAGTTACAACATCTCAAGGGTTTTACTCTGAAGAATGCTACGAAACATATAACATAGATGAAATAGACAATCTACAAAAAAAAGTTTACCAACTTATAGAAGATAATACTACAAATGTATCGCTAACGAGTGCTGGTGGCAATAGATATCGTAGATCATATCCAAGTGTTATTTATAGTGATAGTGATTACATTAAAAAACAGAAACAACAAGTTAATGCTTTTACTGAGGCGGTAAAAGAACAAAATAAAGATGATGCCAAAATTAAATTAACCTATAATACAACACATGAAATACCTAATAATACAGCATTTCAAAAAGAAAAAATAGGTCATTCTATTGCTCTTGATATTATGTTTAAAGATAATAAACTAACAATTATTTGTTCTAATTCTTTTCCTGAGCAAGACTCTGGTAGCTTTAATAGAATACATAATATATCTGACACACTACATAATATCAACAAGCACATTAAAGATAAAAACATTTCAACTGCGTTTTTAGTTATACCCCTTGCTACTGAAGAAAAAGGCACTGACTGTATATTGCATAGTTTTCACTTCGCACAAACATCAAAACATTTTGCAGAAGAAATGAAAGAGCTACATGAAGGATTAGCCACTAAAAATCAAGATATCATAAATACCTTTTTAACAGATAAATTTCCACAAGAATTTTTTGCTATCACACAAAAAGAAAAAAACTTCACTGATTTAAAACAAGAAATATTCAAAGATGAAAATAATGAAGATAATAAAGTCTTAAATACTATTAGGAAAAATAATACTCCTAGCCATCTATTTTTGTTTCATGAGCAAGATAGAGCCGTGTCTATGTTTTTTAATGAGTTCGCAACAACCACTCAAGATATAATGCCAGTAGAAAAGCATCAAGAGCTTACAAATCTTGTTACTTCACTCAAAACACAACCTGAGGGATATGACTATCCTTTTGTTGCTTTCGATATAAATACAACTCTATTTCTGAAATTTAAAGAAATGCTTAGCGATATAAAGAATTTTATAGAGAGCCCTCTTATTTTTTTATTATCTAGTAAAGACTTCAATCAGCTATTCTCACTAATACAACAAATGCATGACGTTTTAGATAAAAATTATCGTTCTGAAGACCCAAAAATATTAGGGAGTGCAACAAAATTTTATAATGATTTTATTAAAAATCAAGATGAATATGCATATAAAAAAGCTATTAAAATATTATCATCCGAAGAATTGCAACAAATAAAAGCTATAATTCCTGAAAAAAACAGCATTAACAGACAAATAAAAAATTCAAGTAGCCCATTAAATGATGCTGCAGACTATCTAAGTAGAGATGATGTATTAGAACTACCAAACATGCTTGATTTACTGAGTGAAAAAATAAATTCACCGGAAATAGAAAAGGAACCTAATAATATACTTTATAAAGATACAGTATCTTTAGTTAAAAGAATTGAGAGTTGTTTATCGATTCTCAATATAAATACTAAACTTGCTATTAGACGTTATAGCAAAGAAGGCAAAATCATCATTGAGATTGGTGATAAAATATTTTGCTTGAGAGAAGCACAAAATATTATACAAAAGCTGGACTCATCATTTAAGCAATTATACTTTTTGCTATCCACTAGACCAAAAGAAAAAGATGATAATAGAGTGCAAAGACATAGCAAAAGGTTAATCGATAGTTGGCAAACAATTAAAAACAACAAATCTTCAACTTAAAGGTAAATTTATTCTGCCAAAACTAATAAAAAGATTTGCTCTCTATTAACTTTTATATATTCTCAATAAAAGATTATAAATAAAAATTGATTTTAA
>CAKNAD010000008.1 GCA_929200515.1 Candidatus Gorgonimonas leptogorgiae
ATTAAACCATTTTACTTAGCCCTGAAACCTAGCATTTTCATCTGCCTCGTGTATATAACAGCCATAAAAAAAACCACTAATTAGTGGTTTTTTATTTTTTTAGCGGGGCACAGAGCTTCACTCATTGGCGACCATATCTGTGGAAATGGTTAATTCTGTATTTGGTATTTTTAAAACAGATCCAGCTTTAACTAAATTTATATTTCCTTTAACAAAACATTTATTATTATCTGCATTATTATAGATATCATTCATTATACATCTCCATTTTTTGCCTGGCAAAGTTTCTTTTAATTTAAAAGCAATAGTACTTAAACACTCACCTTTGGCAACATAATATCTTTGATAGTCTTGAGCTTTTACCTTTTGATTAGCATTTTCGTTAAGCTTGATATTTTCCATATCGATTTTTTCTTCTGAAGCAATCTCGATAGTATCTAGATCTGTAGACAGTTTGTCTTCTGTTGTATTAGATTTAGGTAACAATAAGCAACATTTTTGTTTTAATTTATTAATATCACCTTTAATAAATGCTTGCTTATTAAGATCATATATTTTATTAACTAATTGCTTCAAACTCATATCTGTTTTATAACTTGGATCTGAAAGCATTTTTTTTGCTATTTTAGTTATATTGTCTCCTTTCATTACATAATAACAATCAGTAGCAAATAATCCACCTTGTCCTTCATTAGCTACAACTTGAGCAACTTTTAATTCAGCTTCATTATTTTGTGATTTGCTGTTCTCTTCATTTAAACAACTATATTTATCTGTAACAATTTTTAATTGTTCGGTTTTATTTTCTTCTAACGCTGAATCTTCATTTATTTCATTTGGTATATAACTAATAGTTGGCTGATTAAAAACTTTATAAACTCCTAAAACTTCATTTTTATTAGTAACTAATCTAATAACTATATCAAATTTTTCATTTAACGGTTTTAAAGATTTAATTAACACAAAAGAACGCTCTTTTTCATTATTTATTTTAATATCAAGATCTGAAAAAACAACTGAATGTTCCATATTATATCTATAGTAATCCATAGCATAGCCATCTCTAACGATTACATATTCATTTTTAAATTTATTATCTAGATTAATAACAGCAGAAAAAATACCTTTATCATTAGGAAGAACTACCATGCCATTAAGATTAACAGAAGCATAAGCACTAAAAGAAATTAAATACAAAATAATTATAATTAAATATTTTTTATTGTTACCCATATTAAAAATAGTTCCTATTTTTTATAATTGAGTTATCGAAATACATTTAATTTTATTTAGTTTTTTTTATTTTATTATGAAACAACTAATTTTAAATAAAAGAAACAATACACCATAAAATAAAAGGTATACTGTTTCAGGTATCAAAAATATTTAATTAGATTCTTTTTCTATTTTTTTAGAAATAACTAATTGTTGAGCTATTGATATTACATTATTAGTTATCCAATAAAGCACTAATCCAGATGGAAACCATAAGAAAAAGAAAGTAAACACTAAAGGCATAAATTTCATAACTTTAGCCTGCATTGGATCTGTAGCAGGTGGGTTAAGCGTCTGTTGATAAAACATTGAAGCCCCCATTAACAGCGGAAGGATAAAATATGGATCCATCAAGGAAAGATCTTTAATCCAAAACATCCAGCTAGACTGACGCAACTCTACTGACTCTAAAAGAACCCAATAAAGAGCTATAAATACTGGCATTTGAATAATAATAGGCAAACATCCACCCAGCGGGTTAACCTTCTCTTTTTTGTAAAGCTCCATCATTGCTTGCGATAGCTTTTGTTTATCTTCAGCGTATTGCTCCTTAAGTTGTTGTAACTTAGGAGTTAACTTACGCATCTTAGCCATAGAACGAAAACTAGTTGCATTTAATGGGTAAAATAGCGCCTTAACAAATATGGTAAGAAGTATTATAGACCAACCCCAATTGCCAATAAATTTATGAATCCATTGAAGAACTGTAAATAGTGGTTGAGCAATAAACCATAACATGCCGTAATCAACTGTTAAATCTAAACCAGAAGCTATCTTTTTCAAAACGTCTTGATCTTTAGGGCCTGCATATAGTTTTGCTGCAACGCTTGCTTGTTGATCTGGTTTTAACTTAATAACAACTGGATCTATAAAACCTATAAAGTTAAAATCTTCTTTATTCTTTTTTGAGTAATATACATATTCTTTAGATTGATTCTCTGGAACCCATGCAGTAACAAAGTAATGCTGTCCTATTGCTGCATAACCGCCATTTACCTTTTGACGAAAAGGGTCTTTAGCAAATGAATCAAATGGTAGCTTTTTATATAGTTCATCGTTAGTTTTAACAGCTCCGCCTAAATAAGTATTCACTGGAGCATGAGATTCTTCTGCACTAGGATCTTTGCTACTATCGCGCTTTAATTGCACATATAGCTGATCAGACCAAACAGCTGAACTATTATTTTTTATTTTATATTCTAGACCTATAAGATAAGAGCCTCTATTAAATATATATTTTTTTACTACAGATATGCCAGAATGTTTTAATTGCAACTCAACCTCCAGCTTATCACTACCATCTTCTATAATATAACTTTTTTTAGCTGAACTATACTTTGCTCTCTGATTATCTTCTTTTGGTCCATCGGTTTTTGCTAACGCACTCTGAGCTACAAAACTCATATTTGAATCTATACTAGGAGAAGATAGCAACCTAAAAGCAGGTTCCTTACCTGTGCCATCTACATACTCAGGATACTTTAATAGGTTAATCCCTATTATATCACCACCATTCATATTTATTTTAATATCTAAAACATCTGTTTTAACAGTAACAACTGAAGATGAATCGTATGTAGCATCTAACACTTGCTCTGTATCTTCACTAGTAAGAATAGGCATATCTAAACTAGAGTTAGTGGTTTCGGTTTGGTTTTTAGCTGTTATAGAAGGTTGTATTGCTGTTTTAGATTTCTGATGGTAATCGCTATTCCATTCTTGTAATACTAATATCCCAACAACAATTATAGCACCAATTAATACTATTCTAGGTAAATTCATTTAATTGTGTTCACTTTCTTGGTTTGTGGATCTTGCATAACAACATGGTTTTTGGTTTTTTTAGGAGAAACAGGGTCATAACCACCACGACTCCATTTGTTACATTTTAAAACTCTTAAAGCAAGTAAAAATAAACCCTTAATAATTCCATGAGTTAAAATTGCTTCTTTTCCATAAGATGAGCATGAAGGATAAAATCTACAGCAAGGTGACATCATTGGGCTTAAAAAACACTGATACATCTTTATTAAAGATAATAACAATAATACTGTTATTCTACGTATACCATTAAATATTTTTTTTATTTCTGCTTTCATGAAACTCAAAAAAATTATAGGACAGGTATCTATTTAATAACAACATAAAAAATCTTTATCTAACTCCTAGAATTTCTGTAATTAACCTTTTTTATTAATGCCTGCCACAGAGATGTTAAATCTTCGTTTTGTTGTTTTCTACTCAACCGTATTAAGTTACTACGCACGAGAACAACAATATCTACCATTAACGTAGATACCTCTCCTTTACGAAAGCTCTCTTTAACAATTCTTTTAACCAAATTTCTATCTACTGCACGCCTAATATTCTTTTTTGCTACCACAACACCTATTCTTCCATGAGAAAGGTTGTTTTCTTTTACAATAAAAGTTAAATTAGGGGAAGAAACTCTAAAGTCTGCGTTATTAAAAACAGAAGAATATTGAGAAGATTGGTTTATTTTAAAAGCACGACCGAACTGATGATCCATATTAACTGCTATAAATTAAGCTGATAGAACTTGTCGCCCTTTAGCTCTTCTTCGGTTGATGATAGCTCTGCCACTTTTAGTAGCCATTCTTGCTCGAAACCCGTGGTTTCTTTTACGTTTTATGTTACTTGGCTGAAATGTTCTTTTCATGGTTAAAACTCTTTTAATTTAAGATTACTAATATTTTTACAGTGCCAATTGTAAACGGTTTCTTGAATATAGTCAACAATCAATCTTGTTTTTTTTGACTTCTCTATAGCTTTGCTAGTATTTACCATTACAAACTACTTGTAATATGTATAGAATAGACAAAAAACTTCAAACAAGCAAACATTATACAGGTATAGGCTTTTCTAGCTTATCAGTTGAAAGTGCAGATTTTCATCTATCAGTTATAGTTAGCAGTATTAATCAGAAAAAGTATCTTCTCGCATAAGTTTTTCAATTAACAAAATAATGGTATGTATTATTTTAATATGAATCTCTTGTATTCTATCAGCATAACCATGGTGTGGTACAATTATACTGGTATCTGCTAACTCTGCTGCTGCACCACCAGAATTACCCGTCAGTAAAATAACCTTAACGCCAATTTCTCTTGCTTGTTTTATAGCTTTTAGAATGTTTATCGAATTCCCACTAGTAGTTATAGCAAACAAAACATCGCCTCTATTTGCCAATGCTTCAATATATCTAGAAAACACCTCATCATAACCAAAATCATTAGCTACACAAGAAATATGTGATGGGTCTGAAATTGCTATAGCTGGATAACCTTTTCTGTTTTCTCTAAACCTTCCTGTTAACTCTTCAGCAAAGTGCATTGCATCACAATGAGAACCTCCATTACCACAAGAAATAACCTTACCTTTAATTTTAAATGCATTAGCTATACACAATGCTGCTCGAGCTATATTTTTTATGCATATTCTATTATTAATAAAGCTATCGAGAACAAACCTAGCTTCTTGTAACTCATGATCTATGTCTTGTTGTAGCAACTCAATATATTCTAAATTTTTCGTGCTTGTTTTTTTTGTATTCATGACAAAATCCATACCTATGTAAAGCTTCTATACAAAAGTGCATAGCCATTAGCCTATCAACACTTAACTCTTATTTAAAATATTCCATGTTTTTTTTGTTTTGTAAATTGATTTAATAAAATTATTTTGTATTATCTTTTTTAATCATTGAAGATGTGTTGATCAACAAAGATAATAACTGTAATATTTATAATAACAACACGAGTTGATATTAAAATACCAGCTTTCTATAAACGTGGCGTTTGGAAATGCAGATTTTCCATCTATTGCGTGTAATAAACTAATTTTTAGCATGTTAAATAAAAGGCATATAAGTAAATCACCTTTTATTATACGTACGTTTTTTATACAATAGAAACGTACACAACCTAGTTATAGTTTAGCTATACTTTTATTACAGTGGCTCTTAGAGGCCATATTTTTTTGCTATAGGTAATCATGTTTTCAAATTTTTTAGACTTCTCTGATTGTGATATTTTAGTTGTTGGAGATTGTATGCTTGATAGCTACTGGCATGGATCTACAAAAAGAATCTCTCCTGAAGCTCCTGTACCTGTTGTAGGTATAGATATTTTAGAAGATAGAGCTGGAGGGGCTGCTAATGTTGCTGTAAATACATCAAATATCGGAATCAAAACAACACTAGTGAGCCTTGCAGGAGCAGATAAACCTGGCAAAAAAATACAACATTTACTCAAACAACAACTAATTGATTGCGACTTTATTCTAAGCAATGAAATAACAACCACTACTAAAACTAGAATTGTTTCACAAAATCAGCAACTTTTGAGAATAGATAAAGAAACCTATCCAAAAACTAATTTTTCTACTTTGGTAGAACAAAAATGCTTTAAATACATACCTAATGTAAACGCTGTAATAATATCTGACTATAATAAAGGCTGCCTTGTTGATTGTAAAAAAATAATAGCTTATGCAAAAAAATACAAAAAACTTGTAGTTGTTGACCCAAAAGGAAAAAACTATTACAAATATTATGGAGCATCAATAATAACCCCCAATCTTAGTGAGTTTGAAGAGGTTGTTGGTAAATGCAACACTTTAAAAGAAATACCCGAGAAAGCTATAAAATTAATAAAACAACTTAACATAAATGCTTTACTAGTTACCCTCAGTGAAAAAGGCATGATGCTCGTTACCAAAGATGGTCGCTCCTATCATTTACAAGCTGCATCTCGAGAAGTTTTTGATGTTACCGGGGCAGGCGATACAGTAATATCTGTTTTAGCATCATTTATATCTAAGGGATACGATTACTTACAAGCAGCTAAAATTGCTAATATTGCAGCAGGAATAGTTGTAGAAAAATCAGGAACATCTCCTATAACTTTAGCTGAACTAATTCAAAAACTGAATGACAAAAACCATTCACCAACAGGTGTTTTGTCACTCAAAAATCTGATGAAATGTTTAGCTATAGAGCATCTTAATAATAAAAAAATAGTTTTTACCAATGGTTGCTTCGATATTTTACATGCCGGGCATATTAAATATTTACAAGCAGCCAAAAACTTAGGAGACAAACTAATTGTAGCTGTAAACTCAGATTCATCAGTTAAGCAGCTAAAAGGTAATAACCGCCCCATAAATAACTTAAGTCGTAGAATGGCTGTTTTAGCAGGACTAAAATCAGTAGATTGGGTTGTTAGCTTTGATGATTTAACCCCTGAAAAAACTATACAAAAAATAAAACCTGATGTTCTAGTTAAGGGAGGAGATTATAATATTGATAACATTGTAGGATCCTCCTTTGTTAAATCATATGGTGGAACAGTTGAAATAATAGATTTTTTAATCGGTCACTCTACAACAAGCATAATAGAAAAATGCTTAAGCTTATCTTAAGATATACAGGCAGATAAAAAAACATTTTTTAATAATATCTGCTGGTTCTAAAACATAGGTGTGCCTTTTTAACCAGTACAAAAAAATTTAATTTGGGTATTTTGTGCTTTAAACAGAGTCATTAGAAAATAGTTGTTTATTTATATCTTTAATGGTATTATATGCAAGTAACAAATAAAAACTCAAGTTCTCAGAATTTATTTATAATCTTTAAGCACCACAGATGTTTCTTTGATTTGATAGCCAATAAATCATAAAAGCACAAAAAAAATATAAATTATTCTTTTTATCTCTTGAAAACACTACATAGACTTACCCACAGTTGAAACACTTCAAGCGCAACAACGTTTTTGCTGATACTCTAACATTAACTAAGTTTTTTTGTTTTGTGATAAGCTTAATTTGTTACATTTATACATACATTTGTTTTCTATAAATATTTTCCTATACTTTAAGGTATAAAAACCTAAAAACTTTTATTTTCTTTTATGAAGTAAATACGCTTTCTACCGATGTAACTTCAACCAGAACCTAAAAGAAAGAGAACTCTCACCAGCATAAGTGGTTACTGGATTTATCCCTTTAGCTTAAAAAAATACACTATGGCATAGCTATTTCGCATAGCCGTTATATTAGTTTTATGTAATAGAGAAAATATCAAACAAACAAGTACAATTTTTTAGGACTTATCAACAGATGATTTATGCCTTATACACACCTTCTACATGAAGATGTGTATACACCCCTACGGTATAATATTTAGGGGGAGGGCGGTAAAAAACAAACAGGATTATAAAAGTGTTTAATTTATTTTGCTACTTTGTATTAGGAATGATCTGGGGGTCGTCATTTCCTCTAATGAAAATCATTACCCCGTATATTGGAGCTTCATGGGTAATAGAGTTTCGTTCTATTTTTGGTGCTATCTTTTTATCATTAATATTAATACCTAAATTTCCTAAAATACAAATAGGCAATAATTTACATAAACTAGCTATCATTAGTACATGTAAATTTGTACTTCCATTTTTATTGGTAGCAAAAGCAACCGAATCGATACCTGCATCTATTATAGCAGTATTATTCTCAACTGGACCGCTGTTAAGTGCCGCTTTAACTACGATATTAGAAAAAAAACGCACCACAAAAACAAAATTATTAGGTTTGCTTTTAGGGTTTTCTGGAGTAGCCTTATTGCTTCTTGGGTTAGATAACAACCCTACGCATGCTAATAACGATGTTTATTCTATGGCGTTAGTTGTTCTTGCTGCATTGATATACTCTGTTGGAGGGATATATACCCATAATGTTAGCCACTCTATTAAAATGACCCCAACAGGGATAATTGTATCTGGTTTATGGGTAGCATCTATTATTGGACTTATTTTCCCGCTCATTACGAATAAAAATGTTCCTGAGTTAAAATCATTGATGCCAGTGCTTCCACACCTTATATCTTTAGGTTGCCTTTCTACTGGCTTTGCAAATTTATTATATTTTAGGCTATTAAAAGCTTGGGGGGCGGTATCAGCAATATCTGTTGTTTTTACTGTACCTGTTTTTAGTATGTTTTGGTGTAGCATTCTGCTTAATGAAACAATTACGCTAAACATGTTAATTTGTAGTGTCTTAGTGATCATCGGCTCATTGCTTGTTATTAGCAAGCAATGATTTTCAACAACTAAAAACACAAAATTACAGCACATTATTATGACATAGAATTCTGTACTGTAATTTTGATTCCTGAATAATCTTTAAGTTTGACATACCCTAACTCATCTTTTATAAAGTTTTGCAAGCCATTGATTACAGATATCATAGCAGATGCAGTATCATCATAGGATGATATTTTATTGAAAGATTTATCGCTATCTAAAAAACAAATGTATACTATTCCTAAAAAATTTTCAATAAAACTTTTAGTTGTCTCTACTTTATCATATAAAGATTGTTTTATTCTTTGTTTTTGCTCTTCTGCAATAAGATTATTTTTATCTAACTCGGGCTTAAAATATTTTTCAAATATTTTATGTCTTTCCTCTACGCTATAATATTTATTTAAAAGAGCTGAAGTAGTATATTTGATACTGTCTTCTGATAGACATCTAAAAAATTTGCCTATATTATATTCATAGTAGGCTATATTATTTATAATACGTTGATCTCTTGGAGACCCATAAGAAATAAACGGATCCTGCTGATTGTTATATCCTTGGTCACATATTTTTATATTGCTACTAGTATAGACCATGTTATACATTTTAAAATCCATGCAAAAAACACGTGTATGAATTAACGCTTTTAAACATTCCATTAATTGCTCAACAGTATACCCTAGGTTTTTTATATTCTCCATGGGTTGACCATTGTCAAGTGTATCAATTAATATTGGCAAAAGACATCTACCTTCATCTTTCATTATTATATAATAATTATTTTTATCTTGATATGCACTCACTATTTCTACAAAGTTAGGGTTGTTTTTCACATGGAACAAACAAGATACCTCTTCTTGAATTTTCTTATATGATATACTTGTTTTTGGTATTTGTTTTATAATAACATTTTTACCGTTAAATACTCCTAAAAAAGCACGTGATGTTATGCCACAACCTATATCATGGGTAAAATTTAAATTTTTCTTTAATCTATGCTCTGTTATTCTCGGTATTATCTTTAGAGGTATTTCTTCAGAAGAAAAAAGGTTGTACAAACCTAAACCCGCTCGCTGTGCTGTATTCCATAGAAAAGCGACTATATCAGATGCTAAATTAATATTATATTCTTTTAGCTTTTTCCATGATTCTATTATTTTATCTGTGATTG
Source organism: Candidatus Gorgonimonas leptogorgiae (assembly GCA_929200515.1). GTDB lineage: Bacteria > Pseudomonadota > Gammaproteobacteria > Pseudomonadales > Endozoicomonadaceae > CAKMZJ01. Next base: position 9,544 of record CAKNAD010000008.1, read on the forward strand.
TTGTCTTTCTGCTAGTATCCGCTGGTTTAACACCACCCCCTAAGAAACTGCCATGTTCTTGCGTATCTTGTTTGTTTTGTAAAGTGTTCCAACTGCTCTCATTATTTCTACTAATTCCATCAAACATATTGCATTCCCTTTTAAACTAAAATATAATAAGCTTTTATTTTATCATATATGCAGAAAAATATAACGCTTTTGTCAGCTAATCTTCAGATAGAAAGTATAACAATTATGAAGAAAACACTCCTGTCTTGCAAGGAGTGTACTAATGCATTACAGCGAATTTAGACATTAGCAGGAAGAGCATTGTACTGTCAATCAACAAACCAAAATTACAGTGCATAATTACTATTTAGTATCTGCATTTCCCAAATTATCTGTTAATTTAATATATCCTAACTCATCTTTTATAAAGTTTTGCCAACCATCTATTATAGATGTCATAACGAATGTAACATCATCATAGGATGCTTCATCGAATAAACATTTCCAATTCAATTTATTGAATGCAGTTCCCAAAAAATCTTGAATAAATGATTGAGTTGTTTTTATCCTATCATTTAAAGTTTGCTTTATCACTTGCATGTGTTTGTCTGTAATCAGATTATTTTTATCTAACTCAGGTTTAAGGTAATTTTCAAATATTTCTTGTCTTTTTTCTTCTGTATATTCTTTTAAAAGAATACTAGTATCATATTCGTAACCGTAGTTTAATAGGCTTGTAAAAATATTCCTTATACAATGTTCATATTTGTCTATATCTTGCCTGATAAGATTAGTGTTTGGATTAAGAACAACATACGCACCATTATAAGCGCTAAACCCTAAATCACATATTTTTACATTGCTATCTGTATATACTAGGTTATTACATTTAAAGTCTCTGTAGCAAACATGTGCTGATAATAAAGCTTTTAAACATACTGATAAATCTACAATAACACATCCCATTTTTTTTATAGTATCAGTGGGTTGATCTTTTTTAAGTGAATCAAAAAGCACTTGTGTAAAGCAGCTACCTTCATTTTTCATTATTATGTAATAATTATCTTTATCCTGATATGCAGTAATTATTGTTACGAAGTGAGGATTTTTTTGTACCCAGAATAAATTAGTAACTTCTACTTTAGCTGCTAAGTATATTAACTCTTTTGTTATTTTTCCTGTATATTTTGTCCCTTCTTTTGATATTTGTTTAATAACAACATCTTCACCTTTAAATACTCCTGAAAAGACATCTGCTGTTCTACCACTACCTATTTTCTCTTTAAACTCTAAATTTTGTTTTAATCTATGTTCTGCTATCCTAGGTATTGGTTTTGATTTTATCTCATACTTATTGTGAAACAAAAGGTTGGATATGCTTGAATACACGCGTTCTAGTGTATTCACTAGAAAAACAGCTGTATCAGCTAATATGTAAATAGTATATTCTTTTATTTTTTTACATAAATCTATTATTTCATTTTTGATTGTTGTCTTTCTACTAGTATCGTCCTGTTTAACAGCTAGCCCTAAAAAACTACCCTGTTGTTGCGTATCTTTTGGGTTAGGTAAAAAATTCCAAGTGCTTCTATTTTGTATATCAGTTCCATCAATCATATAGAACTCCCTTAAATTAAAATATAATAACTTTCTATTTTATCACATATAGAAAAATATAGCTATTTTAGATGAGTTTAAATATGCCTTTTTATGTAGCAAATATAGCTTTAGAGCGTTATAATTCTTAACCGCACCCATTTTTGTTATAATTAACCTATTTTGCTCTCTAAGCCCCTTTTTGCCTTGATTTACCATATTATTACACACCACTTAGTTTACACTAAAGGTATTTGCCTACATAAAAACACTCTATCGTATTAATATGCTGTTATAAATTATTTATTTATAGTAAAATGTACAATACGTTTTATGGTTTATTATTTTTATTAATGAATAATGAGTAAAAACTAAACACATAGTATAGGTTTTAATGATTTTCGATTCCTTAATACACTCTCTAACACAAATATTAAACTCGTCTCACCGACTATGGAGATAATATAAATGCCTGATCAAGAATATAACGCTTCTAATATAAAAGTTTTAAAAGGGCTAGATGCTGTTCGCAAAAGACCTGGCATGTACATAGGTGATACAGATGATGGCACTGGTCTTCATCATATGGTGTTTGAGGTTGTTGATAACTCAGTAGATGAGGCTCTTGCCGGTTTTTGTGACAAAATAGAAGTTTGCATTAACCTCGATGGCTCAATGACTATTAGAGATAACGGCAGAGGAATACCCATCGACAAACATGAAGAAGGAAGCTCTGCTGCAGAGGTTATCATGACTGTTTTGCATGCAGGTGGTAAATTTGATAGCAACACCTACAAAGTTTCTGGTGGACTTCATGGTGTTGGTATTTCTGTTGTAAATGCATTATCAAAAAAACTTAAACTAACCATTAAAAAAAATGGCGTTACTTATGAGCAGTTTTTTAATGATGGAGTTCCTGAGTTACCAACAACATCTAATAATACTGTAGAAGAATCTGGAACAGAAATAACATTCTGGCCTTCAGAAAAAATTTTTTCTATTTTAGATTTTAAGTATGATATTCTCGCAAAAAGATTAAGAGAGCTATCATTTCTTAATTCAGGAGTAAATATACAGCTACAAGACGAAAGAACAACAAAAAAAGAAGAATTTCATTATGAAGGTGGTTTATTAGCTTTTGTTGAATATTTAAACATAAACAAAACTACTTTAAATAAAGTATTTAGCTTTAAAACAGAAAGAGAAGACGGTATCGTTGTTGATATTTCCATGCAATGGAACGATGGCTTTCAAGAACGCGTTTTATGTTTTACTAACAACATTCCGCAAGCAGATGGTGGTACTCATTTATCAGGGTTTCGCTCAGCCCTCACAAGAACCATAAAAAACTTTTTAGAACTTGAAAGCAAGCAAAAAAACTTAAAAGATATATTCATTGGTGATGACACCCGAGAAGGTATAATCGCCATTGTTTCGGTTAAGGTTCCTGACCCTAAGTTTTCATCACAAACAAAAGACAAACTTGTATCATCAGAGGTAAAACAAGCTGTAGATCAAGAGATGTCAAAAAAGTTTTATGAACACCTTACTGAAAACCCGCAAGAAGCAAGAATCATAATAGATAAAATATTTGAGGCATCAAAAGCAAGAGAGGCAGCTCGTAAAGCGAGGGAAATAACACGTAGAAAAGGCATCTTAGGTTCTACAACACTTCCTGGCAAGCTTGCAGACTGCCAAGAAAAAGACCCTGCATTTTCTGAATTATATTTAGTAGAAGGAGAGTCTGCCGGTGGCTCTGCAAAGCAAGGCAGAAGTAGAAAAAATCAAGCTATTTTACCTTTAAAAGGTAAAATATTAAATGTCGAAAAAACTAGATTTGACAAAGTTTTATCTTCTCAAGAAATTTGCTCTCTTATTTCAGCTCTTGGATGCGGTATAGGTAAAACAGAGTTTGATATCACTAAAACTCGTTACCATAAAATCATAATAATGACAGATGCTGATGTAGATGGATCCCATATAAGAACATTAATACTAACGTTTTTCTTTAGGCAAATGCCAGAAATCATTGAAAAAGGCTACCTATACATTGCCCAACCTCCTTTATTTAAAGTTAAAAAAGGTAAGCAAAAAAAGTATATTAGAGACGAGAAAGAGCTAGAAGATTACTTATTATTCGCTGCTATCGAAGGCTGTAGTTTTTATGTGAACGAAAAGTCTCCTAAAATATCAGATGTTGCCTTAGAAAATTTAGTTAAAAGCTATAAAGAAACTCAAAAAGATATCTCAGTTCTTGAAAAAACAATCCCCAAAAAAATACTAAAAATATTAGCAATTATAGAAGCCGTTACAGAAGAAAAACTAGCAGACAAAGATCTAATGCTTCAATGGTTAAACAACTTAGAATCTCTATATAAAGCTAGGTTTAAAGCTCAAGATGCAGATATTAGTTTTTCGCTATCTACAAACCCCGAAAACTCATTATGGATACCAAAAGTAGATATTATCGACCATGGTATTAAAACGATATACAGCCTTTCTTTAGATTTTTTTAAATCTTCACATTATCAAAATTTAGTTACAACTGGTAACAAACTTCATTCAGTGTTAGAGAGTGAATCCTTTATTCAAAAAGGAGAAAAGAAAATACAGGTTAAATATTTTGATGATGCAATAGAATGGTTAATAGCTGAATCTTCAAAAAAATATTATATACAGCGTTATAAAGGTCTAGGAGAAATGAATCCAGAGCAACTATGGGAAACAACAATGGATCCTGAAACAAGACGTATGCTTAAAGTAACTGTCGATGATGCAATAATAGCAGATCAGGTATTTAACACTTTAATGGGCGATAAAGTAGAGCCTAGAAGATATTTTATTGAAAATAATGTAATGCTTGCTGAAAACATAGACTTTTAAAACACAATTTTATTTTATTCTCTGTGTTTCGAATTATGTGTTTTTATTTTCTTCGTGTATAACTATAAGCTTTTATGTAAGTTGTACATTTCCTTTTTTTACTACAAAAACCTTAGCCGCAACAGAGCTAGAAACAGTTTTAGTGACATCCTTAGCTTCAATACTAGTTACAAACACTTGGCTATCTAGGGTTATTAAACTGTTAATAACCTTATCGATATTGTTTTTATCTAACTCAGCCGGAAGATCATCTAGTAAAAAAATACATTTTCGTGAAGTTTTACTATTAAATAAAATAGATTGTGCTATTTTAAAAGCACAAACTGTGAGCTTCATCTCTCCTCTAGATAAAACACAAGATGCTTTTTTTCTACCTTTTATATTTTCTATTTCAAATAATATATCTGCTTTATGGGCTCCGCAACTTGTATATCCTTGGTTGATATCTTTTGTGATAGAATTTTGTAATTCTTCCATAAGCTTTCTTTTGTTATCCCAACCACAAAAATAACTTATTTTTAAGTTGTATCCGTAGCCACACAGGTTATTCATAACATCATAAAATATAGGTGCTAATTCATCAAAATAAGCCTGTCTTAACAGGTCTATTTGTAGAGATATCTTTTCAATTAAAAAATCCCACGGAAATATTTCATTAATTTGCTTACTAGATATTATTTTTTTTAATGCTATATTCCTTTGATTAACTGCTTTTTGTAATTGCTGCCACAAAGGAAAAAAACTAGAATGTTTCACGTGAAACATTCCCCAATCTAACAATCCTCTTCTAAACTTAGAGGAACTTTCTAAAAACTGGAATGTATTTGCAGTTATTTTTTGAACAGGCATTATAGTTGCTAGATTAGAAACCATACTAGTAGCAACTCCTTTTATTTTTATCTCCGGCTTCTTGCAAGAGTTTTTCCTTGAGATGGCTATTGGTATGTAAGATGATTTATTCATTGATAATGCATCAGCAGTGATCTGTAAATAACCCATATTATGGTTTATTGAATCTATAATCTTACCAGACTTAAAGTGCTTCATTCCAGAAATAATATTAATAGATTCTAATATACTAGTTTTACCACTGCCATTAGCTCCAGAAATTATATTTAACTTTTCTGATGGCTCTAAAATAGCATTTTTAATACATCTAACACCAGATATCCTAATTTTCTTAATCACAAAAAACTCTTTTACTAGTATAAATTAAAACATCATTGGCATAACTACATGTAATAAATCAGCCTCTTCATTACCTTCTATTGTTACACTACTATTTGTATCTGTTGTTTTTATTTCTATATTATCGCTAGACAAAACAGCTAAAACATCTAATAAATAAGAGACATTAAAACCGATACTAATTTCGCTACCATTATAATTTATTGGGATTGTTTCTTCCGCTTTCTCTTGTTCGGTATTGCTCGCGATAAGTTTAATTTGGTTGCTAGATAACAATAATTTAATTCCTTTACTATGTTTTTCGCTACATAATATCGAAGCTCTTTGTAACCCAGCCTTTAAAGCTTCTCTATTGGCAATAATTGAGTTTCTAGCACTCCCCAAGCTATCTTTTGGTATTACCGATGCATAATTAGGAAAGCTACCATCTATTAGTTTTGATGTAAATGTAAAACTATTAGATAAAGCTCTAATATGTTTTTCTCCTAGTTGTAATTCTACATATTCGTCTTCTGAATTTAGTAACCTTGCTAATTCTAATATTGATTTTCTTGGCACTAATATTTGAGTTTTTGGAAGACTATCATTTATTTGAATATCACATAAAGACAGTCGATGTGCATCTGTAGCAATAAGTCTTATTTTTTGTTCATAAACATCGATTAATATTCCATTTAAATATTTGCGAACATCTTGGTGAGCCATAGCAAAAGATGTTTTATTTATAGCTCGCCTTAGCTCTTGCTGCTTTAACCTAATAGAAGCTTCTTTCTTAAATTCGGTTATTATTGGGAAAGTATTTGCAGGTAAGGTTGACAAAATATATTTAGAATTTCCATCAATATTAAGACTTATTTGCGTTTTAGTTTGCTCAAGTTCTATTATTGAGTCTTCAGGTGAACTTTTGCATATATCTAATAACTTTCTAGCTGGAATGGTTATTTCTCCTTCTATTACGCTATCTTGGCTATTTAAAGCTATTTCAGCCCTCATTTCTATCTCAATATCTGTAGCAATAAGGACTATTTTTTCGTTAGTTACTCTTACTAATATATTGCTTAACACCGCAATTGCTTGACGTCTTTCTACAACTCCAGCTACCATTTGTAAAGGGTTAATGATTTTTTTCCTAGCTATTTTAAACTTAAGCACAAAAATATCCTTTGGTCGTTGTCTTAATCTACTAAATGTTTTATTAAATACTTAAAATCTTTCTGCATTTCAGGGTTACATTCTACAAGTTGCTTTATTTTACTGCAAGCATATATAACTGTAGTATGATCTTTACCACCAAATGCTTTACCTATTTCAGGGAAACTACAATCTGTTAATTTTTTACTGATCGCCATTCCCATTTGCCTGGATAAAACTATAGCTTTATTTCTACTCTTAGATATAATATCCACTACAGGTATTTTATAGTAATCAGAGATTATATTTTGAATATCTATTATATCTACTTGTTTATCATATAGAGCTATAACATCTTTTAAAGCATCTTTAGTTAAATCTATAGTAATTTTTTCGTTTAAAAAATTAGAGCTTGCTATAATGCGTTTTAAAGCGCCTTCTAGCTCTCTAATATTAGCATTTACTCTAGATGCAATAAAATTAGCTACGCTATCAGGCAACACTACATTATACTTGCTGGCTTTTTGTTTTAAAATAGCTATTCTAGTTTTTAAATCAGGGGTTTCTATAGCAACAGTTAAACCTTTACAAAATCTAGACCTTAATCTTTCGTCTATACCTGATATTTTTTCTGGGTATCTGTCACAGGTTAAAATCACTTGTTGTCCACCATCTAGCAAGTCATTAAAAGTATGAAAAAACTCTTCTTGTGATTTTTCTTTGCCTGAAAAAAATTGTATATCGTCTATTAATAAAGTATCTACTGAGCGATAGTATTGTTTAAACTCATTAATTGAATTTATTTTTAAAGACTTAACCATATCCCTTACAAATCTTTCTGCATGTAGATAAACTATTTTAATTGATCTATTTTTACTAAATAAAAAGTTACCTACAGCATGCATTAAATGAGTTTTACCTAATCCTACTCCCCCATATAAAAATAATGGGTTATATGCCAATCCAGGGCTATTTGCTACTTTTAATGCGGAAGATAAAGCTACTTTATTAGATTCTCCTTTTATAAAATTATCAAAAGTGAATTTATTATTTAATGTATTTTGTGCTTTTGTGTTGTCGTTGTTTGTTATGTTTTCACTAGAAGAAGTTTTTTCTACAACAGATGTTGTTTTTTTAGTTATAAACTTTTCAACTTTTACGATGTTACTATCTTTTTTAACTTCATTTATCATTGTTTCTTTTTTTGCAACAGGATCGTTTGTTGTTTTTTTATGTATTTTATGCGACATTAGTCTAGGAGATGCTGATGCTAAATAAACCATAGGAAGCTCCTTAGATTCATCGACGAGTTCACAAATAATATCTTCTATTCTTTGTAAGTATTTATCTTTTATCCAGTCACTAATAAACTTATTAGAAGCGAGCAGGCAAATATCTTGTTCATCGGATAATACTTTTAAAGGTCTTATCCAAGTATTATATTGTTGTGATGTCATTTCGCGTTGTAAAACCAACAAACATTCGTGCCATATTTCATTTTTCACGTTATCTCCTTATTATTCAATGAATATGATTGCTTGTTTTACATAGCGAGTTTTTAAAAAGATCTTGTTTAAATTCATAAAATATTTACATGTTAAAGTTTCATAAAAAATACTAAGTCATTATTCTAGTAAAAAGATAATTTTTAAGGCAAATTATCGAACTAAGGTTTATAAGACTATCAAAAAAAGTTTAAATTTATAACTTTAAAAGGCTTTTCTTTTGTGTTTTGAAGATTAATTGTATCTAGTAAAATCTATAGGTAGATAAACAAAAGTAACAGTTTTTTCATAGTCAGGAAAAGAACTGGCTAATTTTCTAAAGTTATCTGTTATTTGTATATTTAGAACAGATATTAGTATAGACAAATATTTAGCTATGCTTTTTTCATAGTTTCTCTTATTGCTACAGTAACAGGTAAAATAGTTATGTGTAACTTTTAGCTAACCATCAAAATATTTTTTGACTTTACTATCTTAGTTTTAAACAAATATTTTTTCAAATAAAAAAAATATTTTTTTGTTTGAAGATAAAAGCAAAAAAGTTTTCCACAGGTTTTCCACAGGTTTTCCACAGGTTTTCCACAGGGTGCTTTTTTTTAGAAATTACTTTTTTTATAGGTTTTTCTAAAAAAAATTTCATGGTTTTCCACAGGGTTGTGCTCCTTTATTATAAATATAATACAAAATATAACTATGAGAATAATATATATTTTTGATATTAAAATATAATATTTATAATTAAAAGAACTATATGTTAAATTTTTTTATTTTTTTTCTTGTTTTTTTTCGTTTTTTGTTTTATTCTCCTATGTTCTTGTTTATTATTTTTTGATTACTTTTTTATGCACTATCCTGATTGTTTTAATGTCATTGTTGTTGGCGGAGGCCATGCTGGTACTGAAGCTGCTTTAGCTGCTGCTAGGATGGGTGTATCTGTTTTATTGCTTTCTAACAACCTTGATACCTTAGGTGCTATGTCTTGCAATCCTGCAATAGGTGGTATTGGTAAGAGCAACCTTGTTCGAGAAATTGATGCTTTAGGTGGGGTGATGGCATCAGCTACAGATCGATCTGGTATCCACTTTCGAACCCTGAATGCTAGCAAAGGCCCGGCGGTTAGAGCTACACGAGCGCAAACAGATCGTTGCCTTTATCGTAGTTTCATCAAGCAGGAGCTAGAAAACCAAGAGAACTTAAAAATTTTGCAACAAGAAGTTATAGACCTTTTAATCGATAGCAGTTCTACGGTTTATGGTGTGGTTAGCAACTTAGGAGTTACTTTTCATGCCGATTCAGTGATTATAACTACTGGAACTTTTCTCGATGGAGTTGTTCATATTGGTACACAAAATTATTCATCTGGGCGTTCTACCGAAGGAGCATCGAATAAGTTAGCACAAAAAATACGCGATTTACCCTTTGAGGTAGCTCGTTTAAAGACTGGAACACCAGCCAGAATTGATGCTAAAACAATTGATTTTTCTAAACTGACAGTTCAACTTGGAGATGATCCACGGCCAACCATGTCGTTCTTGTCTTCGTCAAATATACATCCTAAACAAGCTCCGTGCTACATTGCTAGCACAAATGAAAAAACACATGATATTATTCGTAGTAATTTAAATAAATCAGCAATATTTTCTGGGGAGATCACTGGCAACGGTCCACGGTACTGCCCCTCTATTGAAGATAAAATTTTTAGGTTTGCTGACAAGACATCGCATCAAATATTTTTGGAGCCTGAGGGGTTGACTACAACTGAAATTTACCCTAATGGTATTTCTACTAGCCTGCCATTCGATTTACAGATAAAATTTATTAACAGCATTGTTGGTTTAGAAAAAGCTCATATAACAAGAATAGGCTATGCTATTGAGTATGATTACATAGATCCAAGATGTTTGCGTCATACCCTCGAAACTAAGGCTGTAAAAGGCTTATATTTTGCAGGGCAAATCAACGGTACAACAGGTTATGAAGAAGCAGCAGCCCAAGGTCTTCTTGCTGGTTGTAACTCTGCTTTGTATTCAATGGGTAAACCCCCATGGTATCCGTTGCGTAGCGAAGCTTATTTAGGCGTTATGGTTGATGATTTAGTAACTCATGGAGTTACAGAGCCGTATAGAATGTTTACTAGCAGGTCAGAGTACAGATTATTACTTCGAGAGGATAACGCGGATTTACGTTTAACAGAGAAAGGTAGGGGTTTATCACTAGTTAAAGACCAGCGCTGGAACGCCTTTTGCAATAAAAGGGAAAGCGTGGAATTAGAGCTTAAACGTATATCTAGTACTTACATGCAACCTGATAGCAAACAGGCTAAATTATTTGAAAGTCATACGGGTAGTCAAATATCACACGAGTATAGTCTAGAAGAGTTGCTAAGCCGACCTAAAATTAAATATATTGATTTAGAAACATGTGGCTTTGCTAATAGCGCCGATCTTGAGGTTTTGCAGTACGTAGAAAACTATATAAAATACAAAGGTTATATCAAGCGACAACAACAAGAAATTATCAAAATGCAGGGCTACGAAGCCACTATCATACCTCAAGATACAGACTATGCTAAAATTAAAGGGTTATCAGCAGAAGTTGTATACAGGCTTAATAAATCTAAGCCTGCAAACTTAGGCTCTGCTTCGAGGTTAGAGGGAGTCACTCCTGCTGCTATTTCTTTGGTTTTAGTATATTTAAAAAAACGTAAGCTAACAAAACAACTTAAAACTCAACCAGTATCTTAAAAATCTACACCATATTATTTTTTGCGACAATTTTAGCTAACTCTGCTGACTTTGTTGTTGCATCTTCAGAGTTTGTTGTTTTATTTTCTTTATTAGTCGCGACGTTTTTTTTGGTATCTACTGTTTTTTGTTTATTGTTTTTCTGTAAATTAGTTACAGGATCATTGTTCTTTTTGTTGTTTTGTTTATCAGCTATAAACTGATTAGCTGGTGGTATTGATGATACAGACACAAATAGCTCCTTATCAAATTGTTAAACCTTACATTGTATATCGTAGAAAAACTAAAAAAGAAAAGTGCTTGTATGCATCTTCAGACAGAAGGATATATGCTCTTAAACAAGTTATTTGACATTAAAATTAGTACATGTCCTATAAACAAAATTAGCTAATTTAAACCGTTTATGGATCTTTTAAGCCGATGTACAATGGTTGAATTAGAGTTGTAAGATAGCTGGCTGTTTATGCACGTGTATATATCTTTGCTAAGCTAGAAAATATTCATGCAGATTAAAACCTAAAAATTATATGGATAGGCAATTAAAGTCAAAGATTTACTTTAATCGTGAGAGCATCTTAGACTAGCCCCCCTTCATTTAGTTCTGAGAGCTAGTATTTTTACTTGCCACTGATGTAATTAATATAAGCAAGGCTAACCTGTGGATAACTGACACACATAGGCATAAGGCTGTGGATAACCTAACAATAGAATGCGGATATTCCGCAAAAAACACAAAATAGCCTGTGGATAACTCTAAGATAACTAGCAATATTCTTGTTCTAGTTCTTTAAAATTAAACAGGGCTTGATCTCCTAGTTGTGAAGGTTTAATGTTTTGAATTGAGTTAAAAATATTTTCTACTCTTCCAGGGTATTTTTGCTCCCACTCTTGTAGCATGTGTTTAATGTGTTTTCTTTGTAGGTTTTGCTGTGAACCACATAAGTTGCATGGGATTATCGGATGGTTTACGCTAAGTGAGTATTGGCTAATATCTGATTCACGGCAAAACGCTAATGGGCGGATAACTATATTTTGTTTATCGTCGGCTAATAGCTTAGGAGGCATAGCAGCCATATTACCTCCAAAAAACATATTTAAGAATAAAGTTTCGACAATGTCATCTTTGTGGTGACCTAGTGCAATTTTATTGGCTCCAATGTCTTTAGCAAAGCTATAGAGTATGCCTCTTCTTAATCTAGAGCATAGCCCGCAGGTGGTTTTACCTTCAGGAATTTTTTCTTTTACAATAGAATATGTGTCATAATTAATTATATGATGATCAATATTTAGTTTAGCTAAGTAGTCAGGTATTACATTGGTAGGAAATCCTGGTTGTTTTTGATCTAAATTAACAGCAATAATATCAAAATCTACTGGAGCGTTTTTTTTAAGTAACAATAGTATGTCTAACATGGTAAAGCTATCTTTACCACCCGATAAACAAACCATTACTTTGTCGCCAGAGGAGATCATTTTAAAGTCTTCAATGGCTTTGCCGACGTTGCGACGTAACTTTTTTTGTAGTTTATTAAACTCATATTGTTTTTTTGAGTCAATAATTTTAATAGGCATCATAGGTTTAAGTAATACTAGGTAGTGTCTACACCTAGCAGTAGCAGGGTGTAGACAAAGCAATATAAATATTTATAATAGCTTTAGATTATGTATAATTAAGCTATTTTTAAGCAAAAAATACACTTCTAAATTGAAAGCGTATTTTTTATAAGTAAGTTTTACCGAGCTTCTATTTAGAGGTTAGATAAATTAAAGGCCTATGCCCAAACGTAGATTAACTAACAAACAAAGAAATCAAATAGCCACTAGACAGCAAAACAAGCTAAAATCTGATAGCATTATACCATCTACCGATGTAAAAATAAATAGCAGCGATAGATTCGAAGCATTAGTTATAGCTAATTATGGCGTTGAGTTAGAAGTTAGATCTAAGCAAGATCTTAGTAAGCCTATTTATTGTCGCAAAAGAAGTAATATTATAGTTCCAGTAGCTGGGGATACAGCGATAGTAGAAAAAACTCCTCAGGGGGCTTTTATTGTAGTTGCTGTTAAACCGCGTTATACTGTCCTTGAGAAACTATCAAGTGCTAACAAGTTGAAGCCAGTTGTTGCTAATGTTACACAAGTGTTCATCGTTCTAGCTTTGGTTCCTCAACCAAATTTTTATATTTTAGATAAATACATAGTTACTGTAAAACATTACAATATAGATTTAACGATAGTTTTAAACAAAGTAGATTTAATAACTAACAACACAACCTATAAAACAATAATAGATAGACTAAAAGTTTACGAAAAAATAGGCTATAGAGTAATTCAAACGTCAACTGTTGCTAATCCATGGATAGACGACATAAAAAAAATTGTTAATAAAAGAACTAGCGTTTTTGTAGGAGATAGCGGTGTTGGTAAATCTTCTTTAGTAAATATGATTTTATCTACAAAAGAAAACAAAACAGGAGAGCTGTCTAGTAACAAAGGCACACACACTACAAGTGTAGCTAGTTTATCATTTATTGATTCTTTTTCATATATAATAGACACGCCAGGGATTCGAGAGCTTAATGCAAAATTTTTAACAATAGATGATATCTTGTCTGGCTTTGTTGAGTTTCAGTCTTACATAGGTAGCTGCAAATATAGAAACTGTAAACATTGTCAAGGTAGTCAGGGTTGCGCTTTACAGCAAGCTAAAGATCAGGGGTTAATTACCGCAGAAAGACTACAAAATTATTTATCTATAATAGAAGAATTAAACCAAAACAAAAAATAAACGAAAATACTTTACCACTAATTAGGAGTGAGATATGTCTATAAGAGCAAAAAAAATTTTCTTAGTATTATTGTTAACCCTATGTTTTACTGGTTGTAAAACAATAACACCAGTTTCTGATCGTAATTCCCAGCTTACTCAAGGGAATGTACAAATGACACTAAAAGTAGGGGTTACTACTAAAGCTGAAGTGTTGACAAACTTTGGTTCGCCAAATGTAACCACTAGAGATGGTAGAGGTAACGAAGTTTGGAGTTATCAGCGTAGTGCACAGGTATCACAATCTTCTACAGAATCTGGGTATTTTACCATTTTATTTGCTGGGTTTAATCGTGGAACTTCAGGAATGGAAAGTACTTCACGAATGATCACTTTAATAGTCAAATTCAATAGCGATGACGTTGTAGTTGACTTTAGCTCTAGAACCTCTAATTTTTAAGGGAAGAAAATGAAAAATAATAAAATACATATAAAGTTTATATTGATAAGTTTTTTGTTGCTAACTAGCTGTGCTTTTGATCCACCAGTTCAGCTAACCCCGCTTGAAATCCAAAATATACAATCTAGGTCTTATGATGCAGATAAAAAAATAGTTTTTGCTAGTGTGGTTTCTGTATTTCAAGACTTAGGTTATACTATCAATAGTGCTAACTTTGATACTGGGTTTATCTCTGCTGAAAGTGCGGCAACTAGTGATTTTTCATCTAAGTTTATGTTAGGAATATCAGAAGTAAAGCAAACTAAAGCCACTGCTTTTATCGAAGAGTTTAAGGGCAAATCTAGAGTTAGACTTAACTTTGTAACTAGTAGTCGTAGCTCTTACGAAGGTGGGCAAACAGATAGACAAGATCGACCAATATTAAACTCTCAGGTTTATCAAAATGCTTTCGAAAAAATAGCAAATTCTATTTTTGTAAGAACGAATGAGTAGCTATTAATTTTAAAGCGTCTATGGTAAGCAGGCTAATATATACAGGTGCAGTTGGAAATGCGAGTTTTCAGCAAGTGATTATAAGTAAACAGTAAAGAAGTTTTTTTCAACATAATCCTCGTAGTTAGGGGAGTATGGTGGGTTATTACTAGAGTTTTTCTTTAGTTTGAAGGAGCATGGTTTACACGGCTTTTATAAAAAAGTAAATCAATATAATTACTTATCGAGGTAATAAAATATGAGACATGCACCTATTGAGTTAGGGATAAACTTCTTTATTGTTTGTAGCTTTGTACCTATAATAAATGTATTTATTTAAACAACCATAACCTCTTAAGATAAATTTATGAAAGCATTAGCGAAAACAAGCCCTTCTCCTGGTATCAACATGATTGAATACCAAAAGCCGAAAATAAAAGACGATGAGGTTCTTGTAAAAATAAAAAAAACTGCTATTTGTGGTACAGATCTTCATATTTATAACTGGGATGAATGGGCCCAGCGTAATGTTCCGCTAAACATGCCAGTAGGCCATGAATTTTACGGGGAAATCGTAGGAAAAGGTAACAAAGTAGAAGGTTTAGAGCTACATGATAGAGTATCAGGAGAGGGGCATATAACCTGCGGAATCTGTCGTAATTGTAGAGCAGGGAACCGCCATTATTGTAATAGTACTAAAGGAATAGGAGTAAATCATCCAGGAGCATTTGTAGAATATTTAGCAATCCCAGCTATAAATGTGTATAAGATCCCCGATACGATTTCTGATGATTTAGCTTCTATATTTGATCCCTTTGGAAATGCAACACATACCGCATTATCTTTTGATTTAGTAGGGGAAGATGTTTTAATAACAGGTGCCGGACCTATAGGGATTATGGCTGCTTGTATTTGTAGACATGCAGGAGCTAAGAATATTGTAATAACAGATATAAACGAATTTAGGCTAGATTTAGCAAGAAAAATGAACGTTGCTTATGTTGTTAATACTAAAACCCATATGTTGGAAGATACGGTATCAGCTCTAAATATTGTAGAAGGTTTTGATGTTGGTTTAGAGATGTCTGGTAGCCAAATAGCTTTTAATCAAATGATTAAACATATGAATTATGCTGGCAATATAGCTCTATTAGGAATACTGCCTTCTGGAGTGGGTATTGACTGGAGTGCTATAATTTTTAAAAGTATAACTATAAAAGGGATTTATGGAAGAAAAATATTTGACACTTGGTATAAAATGTCAAGTATGCTCCAATCTGGATTAAATATTACCCCCATTATAACTCATCACTTCGGTATAGATGACTTCCAAAAAGGGTTTGATGTTATGAACTCAGGAAGGTGTGGTAAGGTTATACTAGAGTGGTAGATGATCGACACAAAATCAGGGTTTAAATAAAAATATTACTTAGTATATCTAAATAAGCGAGACATCTAGCTTGCAAAATGTGCTAGATAAATATTTTGAAGTATATACACGTAGCAGATGAAAATTCTAGGTTTCAGGGCTAAGTAAAATAGTTTAATTCGAGGCAAAATACTGCAGGAATGCAAGTGCATTTCAAAGTGTTTTAACGATGAAGTAAATCTTTTTAATAGCCCCCAGAGGGCAAGGTTTCTAAGCTTTTATCCTGCGTTAGTATTTCTTGATTTAGTCGACA
>CAKNAD010000009.1:0-6468 GCA_929200515.1 Candidatus Gorgonimonas leptogorgiae
TAACAAGACATGATTAGATTGCCTCATTTATAAATCACTATTTTTTGTCCAATTTGTAGATATTTAGCTGTTGCTAAACTTTTATTCCAGGTGATTAAATCATTAATTTTAATGTTGTATTTAGCTGCAATTTTATGTAAATTATCACCTTTTTGTATACTATGGTAATATTTAGCTTTATTAGTATTTGATTTAGATAATGCTACAGATGAATTATAGCCTTTTACTGCTGGTATTAATAATTGACTCCCAACTATTATTTTATCAGTTTTAAGCTTGTTTACTTCTTTAATGCTTGCTGGCGTGGTATTAAATTTTTTGGCTATTTTTATAAGATTGTCATTTGCTTTTACTTTATATTTATTACTTTTAGTATAAATATCTTTAATTACGTTATTCTTTATTTTATTTATTACTAGTTGTTTTTTCTCAAAAGGAACTACTAATTTATAGTTTATATCTGGCGGTGTAATTTGACGTAATAAACCTGGATTTATTTTAACAAGGGTCTTTATTGAAGTAGCAGACTCATAGGCTATATCTTCTAGATCAATATGATTATTAATATCTATATATGTTATACTAGGTGAGTTCTTTAAAAAACCAAATTTTACGCCATATTCTTTAGAGTTTTTTAGCACTGAACTTAATGCAATAATTTTAGTTACATAGTTATAGGTTTCTGTAGGTAGGTCTAAATGCCAAAATGTTGTAGGTTTATTGTTGCGCTTGTTTTTATCGATAGCCGATTTTACTCTTGAAGGACCTGAATTAAATGCAGCAAAAGCTAATTCCCAGTCGTCAAATCTCTCATATAATTTTTCCATATAATTTAATGCAACATTAGTTGCTTCTATAATATCGTAACGACCATCGTACCATTTGTTTTTTGATAATCCTAAATGTTCGCCAGTATAAGGCATAATTTGCCAAAGGCCAGCAGCACCTACAGGAGACGTAGCTTTAGAATCTAAACTGCTTTCAACTATAGGCATAAAAGCTAACTCCATAGGCAAATTTCGCTTTTCTATTTCTTCTACTATATGAAATAAATACCAAATAGCTCTAGCTGATAATTGTTGCAAAGCAGTTTTATTCGTAGATAATAAGGCTATTTCTTTATCTATATCCTTATTTTTATGATAAAAGCTTGGCTCTAAGCCTACGCGTATGCGATCCCATAAATTATTAGGAGAAAAGGTATCAACTTGTTTAACTGGAGCTGCAAATATTACAGGGGTATTGTTAATAGTAGGGATAATATCAATGCTTGAACCACGGCTATCTGTGCAATCTTTTTTAATCGAAAAACCTGATAGTGGCTTTAAAGAGCATCCGCCTAACATTACAGTACAAAGTAAGTGCAACATTAATTTTATAGTGGCCATATTATAGTTTTTTAAATAACGCAATAATGTTTTTATAAAGTATTCCATAAAGCTTAAATCTATGATAATAAAGTGCAATAATAACGGATCAAAAATTATCTTTCCATTTGCGAATAAAACTAAAAACAGTGGTCTTATTAGATAAGTTTAGATATGTTGGTATAGCAGATAAATCTAGTTTATTGTTAAGGCAACGTAAAAATGGATTTACTTCTAATTCATTTGCTAAAGTTACCGGTAAAGTTGGTAAGTTTTTATCTTTACATGCTACTGTTTTAACGAAATATTGTTGTAACAATCTATTTTGGGGCTCGACAAGCATAGAAAATTTAATATTTGCTAATGTATATTCATGTGCTGGATATATACGCGTTTCTTCAGGTAGAGTTAGTATTTTTTCTAATGAAGCTACCATTTCTGTAGCTGTTCCTTCAAAAAGCCTACCGCAACCACAAGAAAAAAATGTATCACCACAAAATAATACTGGATACTGTAGCATATTTTGTGTATAAAATACAATATGGTCTAAGGTATGTCCTGGAGTTTCTTTGACTATAAAAACACAAGAATTAATTTCAAATGAGTCATTATCAGCTAAACTGTGGGTTATTTCTGGTATTTTAGCTAATTTTGGACCATAAACTTTCACATCAGGAAATATTTTGCACAGTTGAGAAACCCCACCTGTATGGTCAAAATGATGATGAGTAATAAAGATGGCAATAAGTTGTAAACCCATTTGTTCAATATTTTTTAGTGCTACTGTTGCATCTCCAGGATCAACAATTATTACTTGTTTAGTCTTATGAAATACTATTGCCCAAATATAGTTATCTGTAAACGCTTTAATTGGTAAAATATCCATATTAGCTATCTTATTAATATCTTTAAACCCCATATATTTAACGAAAAATTACGCCTCTAATTAATATTATATTACAAAGCCCAACCTATACAAAGCATAATATAGTAGTTTTATTATATTAATTTAATTTTAAGTGATTTTTCACTTTAATTTCATTTATAAGCTGTATATAATTTTAAAAATTAAGGTTTATAAACACATATTTTTAGGAATTTTAATGCTTGAAGATAACTCTATAATTAAATTAATAGTTGGTCTTGGTAACCCAGGAAATGAATACCAAAATACTAGGCATAATGTTGGTTTTTGGCTTGTTAATCAGGTCGCAGATATACACAACATACAACCAAAACTAGAAAAAAATTTTAATGCGACAACTGCTAAAATATTTATTAATAATAATCCTATACACTTATTATGTCCGAATACTTATATGAATAATAGCGGAAACTCGCTAATTAGTATAGTTAACTATTATAAAATACCAATATCATCTATTTTAGTTGTGCACGATGATCTAGATTTACCTCTTGGAGCTATAAAATTTAAACTTGGTGGGGGTAATGGTGGTCATAACGGACTTAAAAGTATCATCTCTAGATTAAATAACAATAAAAATTTTTTAAGATTACGCATTGGTATAGGTAGGCCTATTACCCAAGAAACAATTTCTAGTTATGTGTTATCTGCACCTTCTAAAAATGATACCATTACAATTCATAGAGCAATTGATAATGCCATAAATGTGCTAGCTAAAGCTATTGATCCAAATACTAGAGCACAAGCTATAAAAGATTTACACAGTAATCAGTTGTGAGGGTAGCTTATAAATCTGTATCATGTATTAGAATAATAAACATTATATCTGTAATTTATATATCTATATCTTTTAAATCGAGATCTTGTTCTGCTTTAATTTGTTCTGCCCAGCGCAAAATTTCAGCTACTGGTTTTATAAATTTAGCTGGGATATAATCATTTACGTCAGCCTCTTCCATTAACGCCCTAGCTAAAGATATTTCTTGTATTATAGGAACTTTATGCTCTTCTGCGATATATTTTATTTTTTCTGCTAATTTACCTGAGCCTTTTGCTAGCACTACAGGTAAATCTGTAATTCCCAATTTATAATATAAACTAATTGCTAAGTGAGTAGGGTTGGTTACTACTGCACTTGATTGATTAACATTTTGAGTGCTTGGTGACTCATTCATTTCTTGGTGGATTCTTTTTCTTTCTCCCTTAATTTCTGGGTTTCCCTCACTGTCTTTGTATTCTCTTTTCACTTCATCCTTTGTCATTTTTAGCTCTTTTATATATTGCTTTTTTTCAAATAAATAGTCTACAACAGCTATTATTATAAACCCTATAACCATAAATAAGAATAATTTCTTGATTAAATAACCTATTACTGGCAATATTGCATTACTATCTGCATAACGAAGTGATAAAATAACATCCAGATTATCGTATACCACATACCATACTATTAATGAAAGAAATATCACTTTGATTATTGACTTTATAAACTCAAATAATCCTTTCATAGAAAAAATTCTTTTAAAGCCTTTAATCATACTTAATTTTTCAAGCTTTGGAATAATTGGTTCTACAGAAAACAAAAAACCTGTTTGCATTAAATTACCAATTAATGCTGCAAGAAAGCATCCAATAAGAAAAGGTAGGGCTATTTTAGATGCTTGACTTAAAAACCTTGGAAGCATTTGTTTCAAATAATCATAAAAACGTAGCTCAATATAATTATCTGGTAAGACAAGCAAAGATTTGAATGAGTCTAATAAAAAATCAGACATAGTAATAAGCAAGGTTATTGCAGTTACAATTACCATTACTGAAGGAACATCTTTACTTTTAGCTATTTGTCCTTTTTTACGTGCGTCACGTAATTTTTTCGGGGTCGGTTCTTCGGTTTTTTCAGCCATATGCTAACTTTATTACATAATATGTGGTATCAAGCTTGTATAAAAGATATTAATTTATAATAGAAAATGCCTGGTTAAAAAGATCAACGATATGAAACATTGGAGTACAAATATTATCAATTAAATACTTAAAATATAGTATTAAAATAAAACCAGCGACCGCACTTTTAATAGGCATCGCTAAGAAAAACACATTAAGTTGCGGAGCAAATCTACTAACCAGTGCTAATCCAAATTCAGACATAAACATAGCGATAATCACAGGTGAAGATATAAGCACAAAACTTTCCATTAAATAAACTAATTGACTAACAAAAAAATCAACAGATAAAATAGTAAGTTTAGGATAAAACTCTCCTGGTGGCCAAGCAATATAACTCTTATATATTGCTGATAATAATATAATCAACATTCCTGTAGCATAGAAAAGTGTTAACAATGTATGCGTAAAATGAAGTCCCATTGGTGAGGTTTGGGTTTCTAATGCCGGATTTAATGATGAAGCCATGGTTGATCCACGTTGATTATCGATAAAAAAACCAGCACTTTCTGATATCCAAAATGGAATAGACCCACAAAATCCTAATAATAAGCCAACAAAACCTTCTTTTAGTAATAAAATCATTAACATTGATTTATCTATTGGATTTTGTTCTAGTTGAAAATCAATCACTGGAGCAATTATTAAGCAAAAACTATAAACTACAGCATTTCTTACAAGCCTACCGCCTAATATTTTTTTACCTAGCATTGGTAAAGTTATAAACATTGCAGTTAATCTAGGCAAAGATAAAGAAAAAGCCATTAGCAACTCTTGCATAAGCTCTATCTCATACATTATGAGCCCATCAGTGATATCATATTAATCATATAATTATGCAATTCTCTACCCATCCATGATGCACTAAGCAAAATAACCATACAAACAGAAAATAACTTAACTACAAAACCTAAGGTTTGCTCTTGTATTTGTGTTAAAGCTTGTATTAAACTAACTAATGTACCAACAACTGCAGCTACTAATATGGTAGGAAAAGATAGCAACAATGTTATTATTAAACACTGCTCGCTACAATATACTATTTGAGATTCACTAATCATAAACTACCGCCTAAAATGGTACTTTAAATTATGGTTGTTATTTTAATAAAAATTCTATTTCAAGTGTTTTAGCACATTATTATACTTTTAAGTTATATAAGAATTTATTATTCCTTGCACAATTCTTACCCAACCATTTACCAATACAAATAATAATAACTTAAAAGGAAGTGATATTGTCATCGGAGATACCATCATCATTCCCATAGCTAATAATATATTTGAAATAATTAAATCTATAGCTATAAAAGGAAGATACAACAAGAAACCTATTTCAAATGCAATGGTTATTTCACTAATAGCAAATGAAGGCAGTAAAATTATAAAACTTTCTTCATTATTATATTGCAGATATTTTTCTGGCCATATCTGTTTAGCCACAGTCATAAAAAAATTCACATTATCGTTTTTAGCATGAAAATTTAAAAATGATCTAAGAGGATCTAAACCAAATTCCCAAAATTTATATAGTGAAGTAGTATCTTTATAATCAATATTGTTTTCTATATAAAAGTCATATATTTGTCCTAGTATTGGTGTCATAATATAGATAGTTAATATTAATGCAATGCCATATAGTGCTATATTAGGTGGAATTTGTTGTACCCCCAATGCATTTCTTACAAGAGAAAAAACAATGGTTATTTTAATAAAAGACGTTGCCATTATAATGAAAAATGGCACTAAAGATAAAGATAATAGACCTAAAATTAAACCAATAGGATCTGGCATATATCACCTATTTATTTAGTTTAACAACTCTAACTCCTAACCGGTTTCCTACCTTTACCAACTCACCATGTCCTAAAGTAATTCCATTAGATACCAAGCTTATAGGGTTGGATTCTTCCTTTGCTAAATCAAACACATAACCATTATTGATACTTTTTAAATCATTGATAGAAATTAGTATTGTTCCTAATTCAAAAACTATTTTCATTTTTATCTGATTCTCAATATCCATGACTTCCTCAATAAAAAATTACTAGTAATATGTTTTTGTATATACACGTATAATAAAAGTATAACCTACAAATTTACTTTTTGTTTTTTATTCTTTTCTATTTATTATAGTTTTTCACTCTTTTTTAGGTTCTTTGGCTTCTTTAGTGTCTTCAGTGTCTTCAGTGTCTTCAGTGTCTTCAGTGTCTTCAGTGTCTTCAGTGTCTTC
>CAKNAD010000009.1:6568-16757 GCA_929200515.1 Candidatus Gorgonimonas leptogorgiae
CATTATCAAATATAACATTTGTATCTTTTTGTTCTTCTGTGCGTATTTCCATAACTTTTTCAATAGTCACTTTAGTGCTATCATATTTACCAGAAGCAAATTCAATATCTTCAAGAAAAACCTGTACATCAGCACTATTATTAGAGGTATTTAATAAAACAATATCACCTAGTTGTACACTAATTAATTCCATATAAGGAACACTAATATCCCACTTACGAAAAGATGCTTTCAATTTAGCATAATGTGCAATCGAATTTTCATTAATAGGAAGCTTTTTCGTGCTTTTTAATATCAAAGTAGTGTGCTTGCTATCTATAAAGCAATTTAATACTGATTTAACACCTTTGCTATTTGTCCTAGATAGCCTAACGGTTAATAAATATTTTTTTATATCTAAAGAGACTTTTTGAATTTCTTTAAGATTTACCTTGAGGTTATATTGCTCGGTAAGTAGGTTAAAAAAAGGTGATAGCGTTTTTGTTAACAAAGCAAAGATAAAATATTTAGAAGGGATAGCGTCTAAGTTAATACCAGCAATTTCTAATATCCATGGTTTTAATTCATTTAATGAAACATAAACAACAATATTTTTGCCTGCTATCTCAAAAGTTAACTTGAATAAATCTTCTTGCAATTCAAATTTTTGTGGTAGTAATTCAGCAAAACTTGTTTTATCCTTGCATATGAATTGACAATTTCTTGTAGTTAAAATATTTTGCAGTAAACAGTATTGCTGCGATATTTTAGGGATATTATATTTTTCCCAATTCTCCATTATTAATCGCCCCCTGTTTGATGTATACATCTCAGCTTGAATATGTGTCTTGTAGCAAGCTAAGAACAAATTTTTATCTTCAAACTACTTTAAAACACAGTAAATATTTTTGTAGTCACTTATATCAGTATTAACTTTTTAGTTGTTTCATATTCTTATAGTTCATGTTATTTGTTTAATATCAACTTTGATATTTAAGTTTGGATCTGCCATTTTTAATGCTTCTACTAAAGGAGATTTATTTTGTTCTAACATGGTTACTATCTGATCTGATGCTGATATTTTCACTTCTAAATCTTTTTTGTAAATATCAACTACAATTTTAGTACCTTCCCAAAAAGCTCCAGGCATAACAATATTAAATGCACCTTCTTTTAATATAAACGGTCGATATGTTTTTATTAACTCTACTATATGATTAATGACTTCTACTCTTTGTGCTGGATTCTGTAGTGCTTGGCTAATTGTTGTAGTTGGATCAATATTTTTTGGTAACGGTAAAGCTTTATTTTCTTGGTAAAGCTTTTCAACAGATATTTTTTCATCTTTTTCTTGTTTTTCTTGTTTTGAATATTGTCTGTAAGTAGAATCTTGTTTTGCTATTTGTTCTGATTTTACTTGTTGTTGTGATAAATAGTTTTTAGAAATTTTATCTGTATTGTGTTTATCACTAATGTCATCTTGAGACTGTCGTTCAGCAATTAAATCTAGAGTTGTTTTATGTTGTTTAATATTACTACTGTCTAGCTGGTTTTTATTAATTTCAGCACGCTGTTGTTGTTTTTGTAATATATCTATAGCTTTATATTTATTTTGTTGGCTAGTATCATTAATTGCTTTTTCTGTTGAACGGAAGCTACTATCATCTTGATTGCGTTTATCTCTAGTAGCATTTAACTGCTGTTTTTTTGTGTTTTGATCGAAGGTTTTTAAACTATTAGCTACCTGCTGTTTTGTTTGTTGTGTTTTATGAATGTTATCTGCAAACTGTTTTTCTGCACTAAATTTCTCTTTCATCAACGTCTGTGCTTTTGAAATATTTGCATTGTTTCTTTGTTGTGATGTTTCATAAAGTTTATCATCTAAATTATATTTATTTTGTTTGTTTGTTTGTGCTTGTAATAATTTATTTTCTTTCTGTTGTAATTCTGTGGTTTGTTTTTTTTCTATAATGCTATTTTTTGCAATATTATCTCGGTTATTTTGCTGATGTTTTTGTTGTTTGTTTCTCTCTAATATATTTTTTATACCACTTTTTGTAGACTTTTGGTTTGCTTCTAACCTTTGTTGTTGAGCATTTTTATCAGCTTCAATCTTTTTAGTTAACCTGTTGCTGTTGTTGTCAGCTTTTTGCCTACTATCCTGCTGTATCTTGTGTTTGGTTTTATCAAGATTTGTTAAGAATTTTTGTTTGCTACTTTGAGCTATAGATTGTTGGTTTTTATTTTTTGACTTACTATCTTGAAGTAACCGTTCAAATTTACTATATTCTTTATTTTGTTTAAATCTGTAGATATCTGCATCACTAGTAGTTGCACGTTTTTTAGCCTGATCTAAATTTTCTTGTTTACGTTTATTAGAAAATAGTTTTTCCTCAAAACGTTTCTGTTCTGCTTCTTTATGCATTCTTTCCCAGCGTTTAAGTTTTTCTTCTGATTTAGCCTTACTTACTGTTTTTGAAGCATTTACTCTTGGTAAGTCAACCATATCGCAACCTATTTTGGTGTTTGTGGCCTAAAAGATTCTTCTATTTCATTATCTTCTTTAATAGATGCAATTATTTTTTGTTCTTCTTCTTGTTTTTCAATTAAATTATCAAACTTTTTGATTTTTTTCTGAAAAACTTGTAACGCCTCTTTTTTTTCTTGTAAAATCTTCTCTTCTTCTTGTAATTTAATTTTAATGGCTTCTATTTCTTCTTTTAAATCCTCAGCATGTTCGTGAATTTTACGTATTTCTGATTTATATGAGTCGATATCTTTATCAGGAACTGGCTTATTAAAAATTTTTTTAAAAACCTCATCCTCTAATTGCGGAATTGAATCTACGTATAATTTATAGTTCCTTTCTTTTTCGCGAAGCTCAGCACGTATTTTTTCCACTACGCTCTTTTGATGTAAGTACTCTCTCTCAGCGATATCGTGTCTACGTAAATTAATTTCCCTAATTCTAACTAACATTATGCTTCTGCTAACCGCGCCAACTGATTAATAGTGTCATCAAAACTAACAGCTTCATCTATTCTTTGCTTTAAAAAGTCATTTATTCTACTTATTTTTGCTATAGCTTCATCTGCTAAAGCATCAGCCCCTTTTTTGTATTCTCCAATTTGTACTAATAGTTCAACTTCTTGATATTTAGATAATAAGGATCTTAATTTTTCTGAATTTCTAAGATGCTTTTTATCAACAATTTTAGTTATCAAACGGCTTACACTTTTTAATACATCAATCGCAGGATAATGCCCGCTTTCTGCGAGTTTACGCGACAAAATAATATGACCATCTAATAATGATCTGGTTTCATCGGCTACTGGCTCATTCATATCATCACCTTCAACTAAGATGGTGTAGAATGCTGTTATTGATCCCTTTGGTGACATGCCAGTACGTTCTAAAAGTTTTGGTAAATTAGCAAATACAGAAGGCGGAAAACCCCGACGTGCGGGTGGTTCCCCAGCTGCTAAGCCAATCTCCCGCAGTGCACGTGCATACCTAGTTACCGAATCCATTAAAAACAGTACTTTTTTTCCTTTGTTTCTAAAATATTCTGCAACTGCCGTTGCTACTTCTGCTGCTTTAGCTCTTTCTAATGAAGAATTATCTGAAGTAGAGACCACAACAATACATTTTTTCATACCTTCTGGTCCTAAATCATGCTCAATGAATTCCCTAACCTCTCTTCCCCTTTCACCAATTAAAGCCAAAACAATAATCTCAGCTTTCGCTGTCATTACAAACATACTTAATAAAGTACTTTTACCACATCCTGCTGCTGCAAAAACACCAACTCTTTGACCTTCAGCACAAGTTATTAAGCTATCGATTGCTCTAACTCCCATAGGAAATCTTCTATTTATTGTAGGTCTTGACATAGCACTTGGTGGTTCTTCTTTAACTTCCTTGAATTCTCCTAAATTAGGATTAAACGCACCATCTACAAAAGGCTGTCCTAAACCGTTTAAAACTTGGCCTATTAAATGCTCACCTACTTTTATACTGTGCTTTTTACCAGTAGGAACTACTACAGATCTAACAGAAGCTCCTGCAACTGGCCCGAATGGCGCTAATACAGCTACATTGTCATCAAAGCCGACTACTTCTGCTTCAACAGATAAACCACTTTTATCAACTATAGTACATAATTCTCCTAGCTGAACCCCCTTGATTAATACTTTTACAATTGATCCTACAATCTCTAAAACTCTTCCATGAATAGGATAGAAGCTAATATCACTAATAGGATTCAAAATAGCACTTAGCGGATTGTCCTTAATTATCTCTAATTCTTCCATAAACTTATACCTTTAAGATGAAATTTTAATCTATTCTATCTTAATTAATTCCTATCTATACACAACCACGGCGAAATATGTAGCTAAAGATAGCTTTCTATCCTTAATATTATAGTTTATTTATACATTTTTTACTGAAAAATTACATTTTATACGCCTTCTATCTACCTAATGATACGTATTTTCAGGTAAAAGATGTATGTATTGCTCATGAACGAAAACGCTAGCTAACATAAAAACTACATTTTGAGCTTCTTTGTGTATCAATAAAATTATATGCCATAATATACTACACAGTTTATAAAATTTACACAAAAAATAACAATAAACACACTGAAAATGTAAATCGTCAAGTTATTATTATTTAGTTTCAGCAATCATTACTATTTAGCATTATAATTATAAAATAAACTTATTATCTATAATAAATATTGATAGACTAAAATTAGTGCATAAATAAATTTTTAGCTAATTTGTATATTAGTATTTTACAAACTATTTTTTATTACTTCATATTATAATTATAGTTAGAGAAATTATTATGGCGATAGAAGATGTTCACAGTACTGCACAGATGTCTATTAGTTCCCCTCAAGGCGAAACGGAGGAATCTAGCGGTGCACAATCTACTACTTTACGAGGGAACAATGTTACCGTCCGTAAAGGCGGTATGGCTTTAGCATTATTAATGGAAGAAACCATGGAGATGTCTTCCTATCCTGTTAATGATAAAACAGAAGTTCTTAAGAAAAAAAATAAACATTTAAAAAAAGCTACAACTAATAAATCTCAAGACTCTGATGATGAAGATAATCAACCAGTTGAAAAAATTAAAGAAGTTGAGGATCCTAAATTTCTAAGGGAACAAAAAAAACAACAAGATCCATTTTTTCAATATCGTGATTTAAAAGATGAAAGAGATAAGCTAATACAAGAAACTAGTGCCGAAGATAGAGACAAAATAAAAGGTAAGCTAGATTCTCTAAATTCACAAATGGCAAAACTATATGTAGAAAATAAAGAAGTAATTGATTCTAGTACCGCTATAGATCCAGCTGTACAAAGTGCTGTAGCAGAATTTAAGGATAAACCTCTAGATATCTCTGAGGTAGAGATTCATGAAAACTATCGAGATATAAATAAAGGCTATAAAGACTCTATACTAGATTATGGACCAATTCGAGAAACATATAATAAGATTATCGAAACTTATACTGAAGAATATTTTGAAGATGGCTTACGCACATTAACTAGTGC
Source organism: Candidatus Gorgonimonas leptogorgiae (assembly GCA_929200515.1). GTDB lineage: Bacteria > Pseudomonadota > Gammaproteobacteria > Pseudomonadales > Endozoicomonadaceae > CAKMZJ01. Next base: position 12,118 of record CAKNAD010000009.1, read on the forward strand.
ACTATCTAATGACCTTAATCGATTTAATACTCAGATTGAAGGTGGGTTATCAGATAAAACACAACTAAGCTTGATTGTGCAGGATATGTATAAACTTAAAAACCTACATTCTTTCTATCTAACATGTAGTGAACTGTTGGAAAATTTTACTACTGAAAAAGTACCAATGGCATCCTTTATTAGTGGATTTTTAGAACTTTTAGAAAAAAACTGGGTAGAAACAACTGATGTAGAAGAAATAACTAATCTTATTGGCACTTCACCTAAAGATGAAAAAGTTTTAGCATTTTTAAATAGAATGTTGTTAGCTGTTAAATCCGTGCCTGCTGATAATACATATTCTACAGGTTCTGACGGCATAAACACAGAATTATTTGATGCCATCAATTCAATACGCGAAGAAAAAGCTAAACAAGAAAATAAGGTACCTCTAAGGGGCACAGGGGCTTGATTAATTTATATTTTTTTTGTTTGAAAAGATTTTTTAAAGCTTGTAAAAGGAGGGGGTTAGGTTGAACAACCAAGTTATCTCGGTAATGCGTGAGTATCTTAAACCTAGCAACGTAGCGGTGGATCAGTTACCAATAAGAATAGAGTTTGAAGACTCTAGTTATATAAATGTTGAGCTAATTAAAGAAAAATTATTGATAGTTTTGTCTACTAATATAAACTCAACTGATTTGAAAGATAATATTAAAGATTTACTACAAAAATGTTACTGCCAGCGACAAAAAAAACACATAATAAAACTAGGAATACTGTCTACAGATAAGCTATGTTTTAGCTTTAGTTTATCTATGGAACAATCAACCCTCCCAGATATAAATGAAATTATGGAACAGTTAATAGAGATAAAGGACAGTTTAGCATGAACCCTACAGATATGTTTGCTAATAATATTACAGCAACTTCAATACTAAGATTACGGAATACAACTAAATATTCAATGAACCCTGAAGATAGTAGGTCTTTAGTTAGACCACTAGGGAAACCAATTCCTGATCATCTTAAAAATTTATTTAAACCTAATAATATTAATCATTTACTATATTCTTTTGCTTCTTCACCACTACGATCTGCTCCTAAGTTTTTTCCTAAAGAAGATAATGATATGCTTAACAGCTTAATTACCAAGCTTGATTTATCTAATATTAAAAATCAAACAAAGGGACAAGATGGTGTATGGAGACTACTAGTCACACATCATAAATTATTACAAGACTTAGTTAATAAAACACAAACTAATAAAATGGTATAATGGAATTAGACGTACTATTTATATAAAATTAATTTTTATTATTTTTTACCTGTTTCTACGTTTCTTACATACTAACGTAGAGGAATGTTTATGCAATTAACAGAAAGAGAAAAATACTGGCTACTAAAAGAAGCTTGGACCTATTTAGGATATGATAAGCCTAATGAAGCTTGTACAATTTTATTGTATCTAGATAATCAATTTGCACATAATATAGAAATAAAAAAAATGCTATTAGTTGCTTTATTATATAGCAAAAATTACCAAAAAGCCTTAGAATTAGTAGATTATTTATTACAAAACACTTTTGATAACCAAGATAAGCGTGCTATATACCTCTGTAAAATAGATGCCCTATCAAATCTAGGACAGGAAAAAAATGCACAACAAACTAGAGATTTATTTTTTATGGATAAAAACCTATGATTAGAACTACAATATCCAAGTGGTTGCAACTAATTACCAAGCGCACAGACTTGATGCTTGGTATGTTGCTAATGATGATAATTTTTTTAATGATACTGCCATTACCTGTTATCATCGTCGATGCTCTAATTGCTACCAATATGTCACTAGCAGTGTTATTACTAATGACATCAATATATATAAAATCTCCTGTAGAATTTACTTCTTTTCCATCGGTATTACTACTTACAACGCTGTTTAGGCTTGCTTTAGCAATAACTACTACCAGACTAGTACTATTACAAGCAGACGCTGGAAAAATAATTCAAACATTTGGCGAATTTGTTGTTGGTGGCAACATAGTGGTTGGCTTAGTAATCTTTTTAATTATTACTATAGTGCAATTTTTAGTAATTACCAAAGGTTCAGAACGTGTAGCCGAAGTAAGTGCTAGATTTTCTCTTGACGCTATGCCAGGAAAACAAATGAGTATAGATGGTGATATGCGTGCTGGGGTTATCGATCAAAAAGAAGCACAAAACAGAAGAAATAAAGTACAAAAAGAAAGTCAATTATATGGTTCTATGGATGGAGCCATGAAGTTTGTTAAAGGAGATGCAATAGCTGGTATTATTATCGCCTTTGTAAACTTAATAGGTGGTATGGCAGTAGGCATTCTACAACATGGAATGACCGCATCTCAGTCTATACATATATATTCTATTTTAACTATTGGCGATGGTTTGGTTTCGCAAATTCCAGCTTTATTAATTTCGATAACTTCTGGAATGATAGTAACACGAGTATCGGATGACGATGAGGAGCAAAGTTCTAACCTTGGAGTAGCTATTTCAACTCAACTATCTAATCATCCACGAGCTTTGATGATAGGCGGGGTATTATTACTAACTTTTGCTGCATTGCCTGGTTTTCCTACAACTATATTTTTAACTTTAGCGACATTATTAGGTGGTGGTGGTTATTTATCATATTGGAGAAAATCTAAACCTAAGAGTGCAATTAAAAGGTCTAGTATAAAACCAGGTGATGCAGCTGCAACTCCTGAAGCCGCAGAAGGAGAGGAAGGCAAAGGAGAATTTTCATTAACTGTACCACTATTGATAGATGTATCGATAGATTTACAAGAACTTATCTCTGAAGCAGGTCTTGAAAGTGAACTAACTAAAATTAGACAAGCTCTTTATCTTGATATGGGAATTCCATTTCCAGGTATCCACTTAAGGTTTAATGAATCCATTGAATCAGGAACATATGAAATCCAATTGCAAGAAATACCTGTTGCTACAGGACATTTAAAAAAAGGATATCTACTAGCAAATGAAGATCCTAAAACGTTAAAAGCACTGAACATAAAGTTTGAGAAAGGAAGTCCTTTTCTACCAGGTAAAGATTCTTTATGGGTGCAAGAAAAATATCAAGAAAAATTAGAAAAATCAGGTATCAGCTATATGGATACTTGTAAAATAATTAGCTACCATTTATCTTATGTGTTAAAAGGTAATGCTGATTCTTTCATGGGGATTCAAGAAACCAGATTTTTAATAGAAAAAATGGAGGGAGATTTTCCTGAATTAATTAAAGAAGTACAGAGATTACTCCCTATACAAAAAATAACCGATATTTTACAGCGTTTAGTTTCAGAAGATATTTCCATTAGAAATTTAAAAACTATATTTGAAAGCATGATCGAATGGGGACAAAAAGAAAAAGACGTTGTCCAGCTAACAGAGTATATAAGAGGCAGTTTAAAAAATTATATTTGTTATAAATATAGTAACGGCCAAAATGTAATAGCTACTTATATGATTGACCCTAAAGTTGAAGAAATTATTAGAGATGCAATTAGACAAACATCTGGTGGATCATATTTAGCCTTAGACAGCTCTGTTAGCCAAGCTTTTATCGATGAAGTCAAAAAAACTGTTGGTGATATTACTAAAATGGAAAAACCGCCTGTACTAATGGTTTCTATGGATATACGACGATACGTCCGTAAATTGTTAGAAGGCGAAATGGATGACTTACCCGTAATGTCATTTCAGGAGATGACAAGAAAAATAAGCGCTCAACCTTTAGGCAGGATTAAGCTAAATATGTAATATGCTTTGCTATTTCACAATTAGGTCTGTACTCACAATTAGCAATCTATTTTGTAGATCCCTTTGATGATTATTTAATACTAATGATACGAAATTTGGAATATCCTAATTTTTAGAAGCAGATAAATACCCATCCAACTCTTGTTTAGAGTAATTAACAGCATTAGTTAAAAAAGCAATTACAATATATTTCATATGCTGTGCAACTGCATCATTAGCATCATGGTCTGCGATATTAGAGGCGTTTATGATTAAATCATGAAATAATTTTGTTACACAATCTTTATAAGAATCATCCTCAAAAAGTGCTAAATATTGATTCGAGGCTTGCTCATAGTCTCTAAGGGTTACTTGACCATCAACTAATTTAGTAAATATCGTTTTAATTTTTATTTCTGTTTTCTCTATGATACCTGTTTCTATAATAGGTATTTCTTGCTGTATACTTTGTTTAAACTCTTTATTAATAGTATTAATAAACATGGCATTGTATAATTGTTCTAATTTCGTTAATATATCTGCTTTATACAATAGTTCAATACCCTTATTTAACCAAAATTCACTAAAAATTATACGCCTTTTTCTCCAGCTTTTATCTTTGTTGTATAGCTCTGTATCAAATTTATACATATCATAAAAAATTGGAAATAGTTTTTCTTTGGTAAATGTATAGCTGAGTTGTATACATCTATCTCTCGATTTTTTATAAGGCTCTGTAGCTTGATATAACTTAATTTGCTCTTGCATCTTTATTTTATTTGCATCTATAGTTCTATCTTGAGTTATACTTGCTACATTTTGCTCTACATTTTGCTCTACATTTTGTTCTACATTTTGTTCTACATTTTGTTCTACAT
>CAKNAD010000009.1:16857-19888 GCA_929200515.1 Candidatus Gorgonimonas leptogorgiae
TCTACATTTTGCTCTACATTTTGTTCTACATTTTGTTCTACATTTTGTTCTACATTTTGTTCTACATTTTGTTCTGCATATTCATCTTTGCCATTTAATTTAGTTGTAGCATTTGTTAGATCTTCTTCATTTTTATTTGTTATATTTAATACATCTTGAGTATCTAGTGGCTGTTTTGGTTTTTTGCTGGTATAATCTTTTATTAAGTCAAATATTTTAGTAAAAAGAACTACTGGTAACTTTATTATACTAAATAAAATCTGCCCTATTCTTTTTATTATGCTAGGTTTCCCTTGTAACTTGCCTGCAACATCATTAGGATTTTTCTTAGATGTACTATAATCAGATAAGTTTTTTGTAGGTTCTTGTGGTAATAAGGTAGGCTGAGTATTAGTAGTATTTCTAAATACATTTATACCTCTTCCTTGATGCTTTGCTTTAGATTCATTAAAGCTACGTGGAACCCGACTATTAAGAATATCATATATTGTTTGTTTATTCTTTTTCTTTACTCTAGACATAATATTTCCCTACGTAAAATCCCTATCACTTAAAAGCCATTCTTAATATTACAGTTCATGGTTAATAACTTATACTTTTAACTTAGGTTAATAATGCCAATATTTCTTATTCTTGTTTCTATATAACTCGAAGCAAGACTTATTACCCCCTAATTGGAAACTAACAGTCCCTGTATTTGTTATATTATATACTAAAAAGTTAAATTTTGCCAACCTTTCTAAAGTTTCCGTAGCAGGATGTCCAAATCTATTAGCATAACCAGCAGAAATAACTACTGTATTTGGATTTACTGCATCTAAAAATGGCTCACAGCTAGAAAATTTACTACCATGGTGCGGTAGCAGTAATATTTGTGAAGATAGATCGACTGTAGCTGATAGCTGCATTTCTTTGGTACTGCTAATATCTCCAGGTAATAATAAACTTTGATTATTTGCTGTTACTTTCAATACGCAAGAACTATCATTAGTAGTTTTAGCATCTCCGCCAGATAGCATTTCAAATAAAACACCATCCCACTGCCAAGTCATACCTTGCTTACAAGGGATTATTTCTTGGGAAATATCTAATTTAGAGCTAGAAACTACATCTGCTGGAAATTCACTAAGTAAATCTACTAAACCTCCAGCATGATCTCTATCTGCGTGGGATATGATGATTTTATCTAATTTGCTAATCCCGTGATGATATAAAGCCGGTATTACCACTTGATTAGCTAAAGAAAATCCAGAAGGAAATTTATCTCCGGTATCATAAACTAAAGCATGGGATTTAGTCTTAATAATAACAGATAAACCTTGTCCTACATCTAATATACTTATTTCAGCTATGCTATCTTTTAAGGTGACTGTTTGTGGAAATAATGCAGGTAATATTAAGAATAGTGCAAATCTTTTAAGCAATAAAGCATTAGGAGTTATAACAAAAAAAGCAGCAATTATTGCTAAAATAGCGCTAATCTCAGTAGGGAATGATAGTTTTATTGTAAAAATATTGGTTTTTTGTAGTAAAGACAATATGTAAATAAATAAGCTTAATGATTTTATTGGCAACCAAAGTAGCCAAGTTATCGATTTAGCAAAAATGATATTAACTATACCCCAAGTTAGTAGTAAGGGTACTACTAAAAAGCCTATTAAAGGAATAGCTATTAAGTTTACCACAGGAGCTATTAAAGATAATGACTTGCCGGTATAAGCCAATATTGGAGCCATTATACAAAAAATTACTATTTGCGGTTGTATGTATTTAATAAGCTGAGAGTGCCTACTATTAACAGCATGTGTACTAAACATTAAACAACTAACAGCAACAAATGACAGCCAAAAGCTTTGGCTTAAACTGCATAACGGATCGATTAAATGTACTATAGTTATTGCTAATAATAACTGCGTTACTTTCTTAATTTTAATACCTAAAAATGGCGGTAGTAATACAACAGAACTCATAATTAGAGCCCGCTGTATTGGAATGCTAAATCCTGCAATAACTGAATATACTATAGCGAGTAGTAATGAAATAATAGATGATATTAATGGACGGGTAATTTTTCTTAATGGTAATATTCTACTAAATGCTAATATTTTTGCGAGCAATAAACCCAGCACTATTATTAAGCCAATATGCAAACCAGAAACAACCACTAAATGGGTGGTTCCTGAAGCGTTTAGTTTATCCCATAAATCTTGCTGAATGTTTGATTTATCACCTACTAGTAAGGCGGTTAAAATAGATGATGTATCTTGATTGTTGACTATGTTTTCTAATTCTGTTTTAAGCTTCAACCTTATTTTAGCTATTATTTGGCTAAATTTTGGTGAATCTGCTATTTTTTTTGCCTGCTTAACTGTTCCACGTAAATAAATATTTTGTCTGATGTAAAAAGCTTCTGCATCGAAGCTGTTGTAACTACTGAAATTATGCACTCTCCGTAGCTTGCAGTTTATTTCCCAAGTTTCACCTGGAGTAATCTCTGGAGGATTGCTCCAAGTTAATAAAATATCACCAGGTAGTTGTAAATTATCTCGTTGTGGTGCCAACTTAATTTTTGCATAGTTTTGTTTATTTATTGGTAAATCTACTATAGTGCCAACTATTTTTTTTATATTGTTATCTATATTTATTGAATTTAAATTATATTTAATATTATTTATTTGCACAACACTAATTAATAAGCCTATACTGATAGTTATAGAACTAATAAAAAAATGTTTTTTAATTTTTAGATTAAATATCCATATTATAGATAAAATTATCAACCACAAGGATAAGACCAAGGAAAAAAATTTAATACCGTATAGCCGGTGCGTTAATGCTACAGATAGTGAAAATAACAATAATTGTTTTATTGAATTAATTAGCATAATAAAAAATATAATGATAGCTGGTAAGTAATATTACTCTGGTAATGTTATTTTCAACTTAAAATATGAATAAAATATTAAGACTATATAGCACCGAAAAAGTTCATGACTTTGTTAGCAACAGATATACATCTTTTATTTGAAGA
>CAKNAD010000009.1:19988-25610 GCA_929200515.1 Candidatus Gorgonimonas leptogorgiae
AAAGATTTAATTCAAGGTAAAACACCGCAGGAATGCAAGTGCATTTCAAAGTATTTTAACGATGAAATAGACATTTAAAATAGTCATTAGAGGGCAAGGCTTCTAAGCTTTTATCCTGTATTAGTATTTCTTGATTTAGTAGATGCTAAACCAGCGAAATACTGCCTTGGCTAAAAACTTATAATCACTTGCTGAGAATTCGCATTTCCAAGTGCTACGTGTATATATTAATAAAAAATAATACTGGAGAGAGCATATGAATGAGAAATTAAAGCCAATAAGGGGTGGAGGCAAGGTCTGGTTTGTACATGCTATAATACAAACTATATCACCGTTAATTATTTTAGCTATAGGTTGTTTGATATATTTCTATCTTAGAAATTAATGTGTTATATACCCTCAGGTAGAATGTATAGAGATATAATTATTTTGATACATAAAGCAAAGTTAGCTTAAGGACAAGTCTTTCTATTTTAAAACGATAAAAATAGATACGAACACTTATTTTGGGAATTCATATGAACAGTTTTTCTCTATTAGGTTATAAAAAATATAACTTAGGTATAACTTTTTCTGGTGGTGGAGCAAAATGTTTAGCTCAAGCTGGATTTTTACAATACTTATTAGAACAGGGGATAAAACCAGATATTATTTCAGGGGTAAGTGGTGGTGCGATTGTTGCCGCATTGTATGCATCGGGAAATAGTCCAAAAGAAATACTAGATATCTTGCTAAGTATAAGAATATTTAGCTTAAGAAATTTTTCTTTTAATCGTTTAGGGTTAATCAGTTCTGCTAAAATTTCGCTATTGTTGAATAAACACTTTTCTACTAGTACCTTTGAAGGTTTAAAGACACCCATAAAAATAGCAGTTACCAACCTAACTAAGGGTAAAATAGAGATTTTTTCAACAGGTGAAATAATTAGACCATTAGCTGCATCTTTTGCTTATCCTGGGATATTTACACCAGTTAAAATAGGCCAAGAAATATATGCTGATGGCGGAATATTAAATAATTATCCTAGTGATCTCATTTGTAATATTGCTAAACATAATGTAGGTATGTACTTAGCACCATTAAAACAACTTGAAGTAGGTAGTTTGCATAACTCTTTAGATGTTATAGAACGAATATTACAAATTAATTCAAATACATCTATTCAGAGTAATATTAAAAAGATATCTACGGTTATACCATTCCAAATTAATAAATGGCGTCCGTTTTCAACTAAGCCAGAACAGTTAAAACAACTGTTTAATTTAGGATATAATGCTACTAAAGAACATTTCAGTAATGCTTGTAACTTTAATTATTTATTAAAAATTAAAAAATCTTCTAATGACGCTAAAAAGCAAATACTACCAAAATTTTTAAAGTTTTTTGGTACCCAGATAACACCGAGAGATCAATCATACCGTTGAGGTATATACCCTTGGCAGATGAAAATGCGAGTTTTCAGGGCTATTAAAAAGATTTATACACCTTCTATTTGAAGGTGTGAAGCTATGAGTTTATCTTTGTATAAGAGTTTTAGAAGTAACTTTAAAGCCTATACTTGTTGGATACAATTGTTGTAGCACTATATATTCAAGTAGCTTGTTTGTTGTAGTCTTTTTAGTGAATTCTGTTAGCTGCTCCGGACTAGCAGTTCTTTCGTAGTATTCATCTTCTATGGTATTATTTCGAGTATCATTGTGAATAAAAATATTTCCGTTGTTGTCGATACTTGCAGTACAATAATGCCCGCCTACTTCTTTAGCTCCCATAAACAACACCATGGTTTCTGGTCTAGCTTCAATCATATACGACTGCTTAGTTTTTTCATCTGTGATTTCTATTTTTAAACTAGGAAACATTAATTTTAATTTTTGCATTATTCTGCTGGTATCTCTAACAAGATCATTGTTCTGATTTGTACCATAATCAGTTTTTAAAGTAAATTTATCTAAGCTATTAATATCAGCTAAAACTCTCTCTGTAATTTTAGTTGTAGCAGGTATTTGATCACTATCTTTTGTACTGCTTTTTATATCTTTATAATTAAACTTATTCTTTGCTCTTGTACAATAATCTTTGAAGTATTCTATTTTAATAGGTGAATTATTATCAGCAGGTGTTTCTGGCAATTGGATTATTCTACCTGATTCTGTTGCCGCAGATTCTATCTCGTCTAAGGCTAGAGAATCTGTTGTTATCTTTAGACCAATATCATCTAAATCTTTCTTAGCAATACTGATATCCCTAAATATTTTTTTTGTTAGTTCGTTAGATTCAGAACCTAAATTTAAAAAAGCAACAATAGGTGATATAAATTCATCTGCGCTTTGCTGTGGTATATGTTGCTCTTCTAGTCTATTACCATTAAAAGCAGCGTTAATTAACTTATCAATCTCCTCTATATGGATTTTATCTTTATGGTCTCCGGGGAGATTTTGTGCACATTCGTGTATGTTAACTAACAACTTAAGTATTTTAAAATCTACATTTTCATGTTTTGACAGAGAATCAATTATTTCACTAAATGCTCGTAATAGTTCTTTTAATTGCTCTTGTAATTTTGCATCTGCTAGTTGGTTTATATCTTTTAATTTAGTATTTATTGCTGTTTTTATAGCTGTATCTCCATAAAAAGTATAAATAAACTTTAGTGAAGAATTAAGCCAACATGTACTACCAAAGTTCAACATCTTAGAAAGGCTTATATTTTTATTTACAGGTTGTACATTATTTAGATTAGCTAATTTAGTAGGACTAGTACTATTATTTATACTTGAAAAACCAATAGCATCATCTAATGAATTACTAATAGATGCAGAATAATCTAATGAATTAATAATAGATGGAGGTAACGGTAAGGGTTGATTTGAACCCGATAATAGACTAGCAACCCAATCTTTAAATTCATCGCGATTTGTATTTTTTTGTTTTTCAGCTAAAGCAGATTCACTTTCTAATAAAGGTAAAATCCCTGCTGCATCTAATGCTCTTTTTGCTTCATTATAAACATTTTCTACCTGAATCTTTGAACCATATCCTCTTTTTTCTTCATCTGTAGTTGCAGCCATAGATACTCGACCATAAAAACTAGTAAAATCATTAGATGTATTTACTATTTGTAATGTTTTTTCTATAGCTATATTCCAATTAAATCCTAAAGAGCAAAAATGTTTTACTGCTTGCCTAAATTGAAATAAAGTAATAAATTGTTTTTTATCTAATTGATTGTAACTTTCAGTAATAATTGTATTTATATTATTAACCAACGTAGATACGAGCGTTATTTGTTTATCAAAATCTTCGTTGTTGTTTGACTCGATTGCCATGTCTTTTATTAGCTCATATGCTTGATTTAGAGTAAAGCAAGCATCAACCAACATATTACTATTTTGTTTGAATTTTTCTAGCGAAACATTCTGTTTTGCGTTTTCATTTAAAGAATTATATTCTATTTTTAGAATATCATCTTTGTTTGCAGTTGAGTTAATTTGTCTTAATGACTCTAAAATTTCTTTGAGTAGTTCTTCATTTATTTTTTGTAAAATATCTATTTCAGTTTCTATATTTAAAGGAAATAAATCTTCACTTATGTTAGCTATTTTTATTTGTTCTAGTTCTATTCTGATTTCATTAAGTAGTTGATTGCTAGTAGTTTTGTTTTGTTGCTGAAAAACACCTATTTTAGCTTCAATATTTCTAGGGAAACGATTTTCACTTCTATTATCATTTGATTTTTTTTTTAGTTCTATTTTAATTTCATCATGTAATGAGTTGCTACTAGTTTTGTTTTGTTTTTGTTTAGCTTGTTTCACAGCCTCTAGTTTAGATATTACTAAAATATCAAATAAATTTGTCTCATTCTGATTTAGATTTTCTTCAAGCTCTTGTTTGACAACAGATTCTACTTCTTCTCTTGAAAGACCTGCTACTCCCTTATGACATTCCTTAATAATTTTTTCTGTAATTTCTTCTTCTAAAAATGCAGCTGTTATTTCTTGCTCTAAATATGTCGTAGGTAAACCTAATGTTATAACTCTTTGATTGAGTTCATTTTTACATTCCTCTACTGTTGGTTTCTTGTCACTATTATAAATACCAAAATATTGCATACCCTGCATCTCCTGATTAAAGTCAGATACAGTTATTATTCTACCTTCATGAAATACTACAGCGTCATTTTTATTTGAAATATTTTTTACTAATATTAAATTATCGCATAATTGTTCTATATTTATCATAATACTCCCTTAATTCATTTTAGTTTAATATATTATATAGATTACATTTATTCCTTATATATTCTTTATAGAATTTAAATTATTGAATAAACACATGTTATATATTAGATATAAATATATATAAAAAGTTCAATTTAAAAAAATATAAAATCTTATAAATTATTGGAAATAATAATTGCTTGCATATTAAGATAGCTTGTTATCATTTTTTATCATAGTTATACTATAATGATGTTGTTTTATAAACAGCATTTGATAACTAGTTCTTTACAGTAAGATGAAATTAGCCATTTTTATATATAAAACATAACAGAGGCATTATCTAATTATGATAAAAACTATAAAGCCTGAATTAATATTTTTCTTTATAATTGCTCTTTTTTTACAAAATATATACGCCATCCCTTCTAAAGTAAGCGATATTAACCAAAAACTTACCTGTAAAGATTGTTGTTATCCTGTTGATAATAGTTTTTGCAAACTATTTTATTTATCTTGCAATACTAATTCATTTAAAAACAATATATTTTTACAAGCTAATAAAAAGCTAGCAATAGAACAAATTTATAACAGCAAAAACATAAAAAATACAGCCTTAATTATACCAGATGGCAGTCTTTACCTAATCAGAAAATATTTTAAGAACTTACAAATAGAGTTAAAGCGCAATATCAAAAAACTAGATTATATAGGAACATATCAAAAACAGCTGTATTCTATTAAATATGACAGTATATACAGTAAAGTTTATTTAGCTAAATTAAATACTACAGATTTTATAAATCTACTAAAAAATTATAAGTCACTAGTTGAAACAAATAACTTTCCCAAAGAAATAAATTTTCCAAATAAAGATAATATACGAAATTGTTCAATCGATAGATCCTCAATAATATCAACAGTTTCATATAAACCAATGCCTATTAGTGATTTTAGTAGCTCTTATTATCTTCATACAACTAACTATATACCAATCTTAGCGACGAGTATTCAACCTAGTTCTGGTTTTGCTAGTTCTAGTGTTGCTAGTTCTTCGGAAGAGTATCCACGGTTAACAATAACTATACCAAGTGCTAACTTAACAACTAGTATTCAACCTAGTTCTAGTTTTGTCAGTTCTAGTGTTGCTAGTTCTTCGGAAGAGTATCCACGGTTAACAATAACTATACCAAGTGCTAACTTAACAACTAGTATTCAACCTAGTTCTGGTTTTGTCAGTTCTAGTGTTGCTAGTTCTTCGGAGGAGTATATACAGTCAACTACTACTATGCCAAATGCTAATCTAACAACTAGTATTCAACCTAGTTCTGGTTTTGCCAGTTCTAGTGTTGCTAGTTCTTCGGAAGAGTATATACAGTCAACAACAACTATGCCAAGTGCTAAC
>CAKNAD010000010.1 GCA_929200515.1 Candidatus Gorgonimonas leptogorgiae
CGGGCAGTATTTTGCCTCGAATTAGATCTTTTTCTTTAGCCCTGAAACCTAGCATGTTCATCTGCCACGTGTATAAATACCAATAGTGTTGTTATATTTAATGTATTAAATACACAATATACCATGATCAGGGTAAAAAAGCATATATTTTATTAACAAGTGCCGTAAAACCCGTTTATTTAGGTTGTGTGGGATGCCATAGCTTAAGCTATTAAGCAGTGCCGCCAATAGTCATGGAGTTTATTTTTACTGTTGGTTGGCCTACTCCTACCGGGACAGTTTGTCCGTCTTTACCACAAATACCTACCCCTGTATCTAACTGTAAATCATTGCCGACCATAGTTATATTTTGCATTACATCAAAACCATTACCAACTAGGGTAGCACCTTTTATTGGAGATATCTTTTTACCGTTTTCAATCAGCCAGGCTTCAGTAGTAGAAAAGACAAATTTCCCAGAAGTTATATCTACTTGTCCACCTCCCATGCTAGCAACATAAATGCCTCTATCAACACTACTGATTATTTCTTCTTCTGTGCTGTCACCTGCAAGCATAAAAGTATTTGTCATGCGTGGCATAGGTAAATGTGCATAAGATTCACGCCTGCCATTTCCGGTGGAGGCTGTATTCATAAGTTTAGCATTTAGTTTGTCTTGCATATAACCAGTTAAGATACCATTTTCAATTAAAACTGTGCGTTGAGTCGCTACGCCTTCGTCATCTATATTTAAAGACCCACGACGTTCTAATAACGTGCCATCATCAACTACAGTGCATAGTTTCGATGCAACTTGCTGGCCGATTTTACCTGCATATACTGATGTTTGTTTACGATTGAAATCTCCTTCTAAGCCATGCCCTACTGCTTCGTGCAATAATACACCAGACCATCCTGGACTTAAAACTACCGGCATATTACCAGCTGGAGCATCTATAGCTTCAAGATTAATTAACGCTTGTTGTACGGCTTTTTCTGCATATGTTTTTATAACATCATCACTAAAAAATTGCAGATAATCGCCACGACCTCCACCCCCATAGGTGCCTTGTTCTTGGCGGCCATTTCTTTCAGCAATTACTGAGACATTAAGTCTTACAAGCGGGCGAATATCAGCAGCTAAAGTGCCATCTGAGGTTGCTACTAAAACATGTTCATAGGTGCCAGATATACTAGCAATGACTTTTTTTACGCTAGGATCATAACTTCTTGCGATAGCGTCTATTTCTTGTAATATGCTTATTTTTCTGTCTACTGCTAATGAGTTTAGCGGGTTGTTAGTTGAGTAGTATTTATTAGCAACAGGATGTTTCCAAGCATTTACTTGTTTATTTTGACCAGATTGTGCGATACATCGTGCAGAGTTTGATGCTTGCTGTAGAGCGTCTAGCCTAATTTCATTAGAGTAAGCAAATCCTGTTTTATCGCCACTAATAGCACGAACACCTACGCCTCCATCTACATCAAAACAACCATCTTTTACAATGCCGTCTTCTAATACCCAGCTTTCATGAGATAAAGATTGAAAGTATAAATCTGCGCTATCTATGCTTCCTTGCATTATGGTATTTAGTGTTTGGTTTAAATCTATGTCGCTTAATTCTGCTGGTTCTAGTAGATGTTGTTTCGCCATATTAAAGATTTCAGGCATGTTGTAATTCTCCATAATTTGAATAATACTTTTTAATATTATTTGACTTTAAATTAATAATAAGGTAGTAGTTTTAGAAGAAGTATACAATATTTATTTAATGCAGTACACTATCTATTCATTTTTCAAAATAAATACACAAAACACTTGATTCTTATATTAAGCTAGTTAGATGTCAGTGATATCCTGTATCATCAAGTAATTATCATAATAACAATAATAATATCATTAAACTAAGGTAACTTATTATGAATTTATTTTATAGTCATTATGATATTTTTTCTTTAATAATTTTTGTATCAGTATGGATTTTCTCTAATATATTTTCATATAGTCAAAGTGTAAGATTTAATAACCTGCCACGAATACAAAATGAATGTAGAAAACTATGGTTATCAACTTTTTATAGTAGAGAAGCTAAAATTACTGATGTTACTATTATTAATACTTTAAAAACTAGCACAAGCTTTTTTGCTTCAACATCAATTTTAATTGTTGCGGGTTTAATAGGAGGCGTGTCATCATCAGAAAAAGGAGTAACTTTATTATCTACTTTACCATTTATAGAAGAAATTTCGTTTGAGCTATGGCACATAAAAATAATATTTTTAATTTTGATATTTATTTATGCATTTTTTGAATTTACTTGGAGTTTAAGAACATATAATTTTATTTTATTTCTCTTAGGAAGCTCACCAGAAAATTTATCTAAAGATAGAACAGAAACAATAAAAAAACCTTTTATTTTAGTAACGCTTGATACGCTTTTTATAGCATCAAAACATTTTAATTATGGAATGCGAGCATATTACTTTTCATTAGCAGCTTTAGTTTGGTTTATTGACCCAACATTAATGATCGCTACGGGATTGGGGATAGCTGGCATTTTATATAACAGAGACTTTAGAAGTAAAAATTTTAAAGATCTTAAACAGTATATAGATTTTTATAACTATAGTAAGTCAAATAATGATAAACAAAAATAATAAATATAGTAAGCTAAGATTAAATTTAAAATTAATAGTCGATAAATTTGTAGTAATACCACGAACCTAATACAGATTACTATAAGATAGTAATTAAATTTACTATGAGAAAGACAATGTATATTTACAAACATATATTAATTGCTGTAGATGCATCTCCTTCTGCTACTGCCATATTAAAAAAAGCAGGTAAAATAGCTGAAATTTTTGACTCAAAGTTATCAATTATTCATGTAATAGAACCGTTAAGCATTGCTTATGGTAGTGATGTGCCCTTGGATTTAACTGGTTTGCAGGAAGAAATTTTTCAACAAGCTCGTGAAAAAATAAAGAAAGCTATTACAAAATTTAACCTTAGTGTTGAAGAAACTTATATTGTGCATGGTTATCCTGACCAAGAAATACATCAAATTATTAACGATACAGATATAGATTTATTAGTATTAGGGAGCCATGGAAAAGGAGGTATTTTATTTTTTACAAGCTCCACTTCAACTGATGTTATGCATGGTATAACTTGTGACATGCTTGCTATACATATAGAAGAATCATAAATCATAGTTGATTACAATATTGAATTACTTTTTTATTTTTGTACTAAGCTATATTAATAGTCGATGTTTTTATGGTTGACTAAATTGGTATCGATGCTCTTAGTAGTGTTTTTAAATTGTGAATGATTATATTAACAATATTTTAAAAACACTATATTCTTTATTTGAGGTTTAAATATGCGTAGATTATATTACTTGACAAGTAGTTTAGAGAGTCTAGTTGAAGTTTCAAATCTACTACAAGATAAGGGTTTTGGTAAATGGAGAGTTAGAGTTATTAGTAAAAATGAATCTGGTTTATACAACAGTCGACTACAAAGTACGCAAATATATCAAGATAACGATATGCTACATTGGGGCTTGCTGGGAGCTTTTATCGGTGGTTTCGCTGGACTATTAGCGTCTTTTATTTTTAAAATTGTAGACCCTTTCGATATTCCTATACCTTGGTATGTTTTAATAGTTATTTCTGGTGTTTTTACCTGCTTCGGTGCTTGGAGTGGCGGTTTGTTTGGTGTAGCTCATCTTAATTATAAAACATATAAATTCTTTAAAGCTGTTGCTACTGGAAGCCATGTAATGATGGTAGATATTCCAACTAAAGACAAAAAAACAGTTTGTGACCTGATTAAAAATAATTTTGATAATATAAAAAAGACAGGGGAAGATAGCACTTTAGTGCATCCATTTGATATTAAGTTTTGGAAATTTGTAATAAAAAAAATAAAATAATTTCGGCAATAAAAGTTATTTTTGTGTATGCATATTTAGAATTATACATTCTTATTTTATATCTTATAATATAATTTAGTTTACCAATACATTATAAAAATAATATATAAGCTACAATTGTATTCCTACTAATAGGGTTTAATTATATATTATGATATGCCGTAGATTCATCTCATTCTTAGCATTTATTATAATCTATTGTTATAGTCAACTTGCTTATGATAGTGTTATACCTTATTACATGATATCACAGAGGTTGTGTGAAATGAATCTAGTGTTTTTATATCAAAAAGTACAGTTTAGGTGGGGGCCAATTTCGGGTCGTGGCAGAGAGTCTTATTACAGCAAAATATACGCTGACGGCAATAGCGGATTAGATGCGAAAAGCTATAAGAGGAGGCTAATGTTAGATCTAAGTAAACACAGAGCTGTTATTGATGTAGACATTACTACAAATAATGATAAATCTATAATAGATGTTATAAATATTTTTTATGGCACTAAGGCTGATAGCTCTAATTGGTATGGTCGTGTGTCTGACAAATATGATGCTCCTGGCTTTAATCTAAAGAAATATTCTGGAAATATACCACCGGACGATGAGATCAATCATACTGCTATATTAGGAATGTATCATTACAACGATTTGCCATCATCACATCAAGCTAGGTATCCTAAGAAGATGTCTTTGGTAGGGGAAGCTTTTTATAGTGCATACAGCAAGTATCAAGCGGGTTCGATTGCAACTGATACTATAGGTACCGCTATTTTAAATAGAGGTATACGTATATATTCTCCTAATGGTGAGTATAAAAGAAAGGACGCTGGTATTTGTTTAGGATATACTTTTGGAAGTTCATATTCTGGCATCGAACAACAATTTAATGGATATTATCCTGCAGAAGATGTAGATTATGATATTCACAAGTATATGAGTAGTATTATTATGCAGGTAACTCATTCATCTAATGAAGTTAAAAGCAATAATACTGATAACATATCTGCAGGTGACCGTAGTATATGCTACTCTGGTTTACTTTTTGCTGCTGGAGAAATTCGTACGATGGTTAACCGTGGTGCTATTGCGATTGTTCGCAGTCAACATGCATTACACGACAAAAAATTAGTTGTGGCTAGCATATGTGTTGCTGAGAGCTGCAAAGGAATTCCAAAACTCCTGAATTTAAAAAATGCTTATATTGGAGTAAAAAGGACAGATTCTACCCCTTTAGAAGATAGTGACGTTGCTATTTTATGTTATAACAATGCACGTATAGGGTTATCGAATTATGGCTACATTGAAGGAAGTATATATATTCTTGATACAACCTCTCATATTATGAATTACGAGGTTATATATGGTGTAAACATTGGAGGAAATAACGTATCTATAGATAATCATGCAAGATCCCGCATAACAGCAACTAAAATGTTAACTGCAAAGTTATGCAATAACCAGGGATACTTAAAAGCAGGTGACTGCAACTGTGCGGTATTTAATAATAATGGTACTTTAGAAATATCCACGGATGGCGGTAATTATTCTTCAAATTTTACAGCAGGAGCGAATAGCACGCTTATTCAAGATGAGCTATATCTCGAAGATGATGTAATATTTAACTCTGGATTTATAATAAGTAAAAATTTCTATGCTAATATTTATTTAGATTACCCGAATAGAATTGAAGATTCTATAATCAACCAGTATAACTTTAAAGCCGATACCCTGAACTATACAGGACGTTCTTCTAACCGTACTGGCTATAATACTAATTATCCCGTGTACTATAAATTTGATAACCAAGGTGTTGCAACTATAACTAAAAAAATAGCCATAAATTTTTGCAATGAAGGAGAGTTATACTTAAGTAATAACGTTGAGACTGACAATACTAAGAACTTTGAAAATAAAAAAAATATTTATGTAGATGGCACATTTAGAATATACCCAGATCATTTTACGTCATCTAATTCTAGTAGTATAGTAGCAAATACTATTGAAGTAATGGGGAAAAATCTTATAAATAAAGGCTATTTAACAGCAAATATTATTTCTTCTGACTCCAATAACATGCTAGAAAATAATGGGCATCTGTATTCATCGTATAGTGATAATATTCTTATAAAGAATACTGGAACTTTTTATATTGACTCTAAACAAGCCTCGGAGGCTTCTAATCATAGTGGACAAAATAAAAGTGAATATTTTAATAATATAGAGAATGAATCTGGTAAGATGAGACTTATTTTAACCGATCTACAATCTCCTAAAAATATAACCTATCCGTTACTTTCATGTAATTTGCTATCTTGTAAAGGTCATTCAAAAATCATATTAGAACAGTCTGCTAGTTGTTATAATCCTGCAACCTTGCAAAAAAGTATACTTCAACCTAAAAAAATAGTTGTAGTACTTGCTGATAGTATGAAGGGTGAAGATATGACTAGTCATGTATTTAGAGATAGATACCTATTTTATATTAAAGATGTAACTGATAGGAAGTTTTTATTAAAAGTAACTAATATATCTTCTGTTACTAAAAGCAATAAACAAGAACTGTCTATGATTTTAGAATGGAATATAGTACGCGATATTATTGATTTCCCTAAGTTAGATGAAGATCACTGCTATAACTTACATGATATTGCCACATATTTTGGGTTTGCAATACAGGGTTTTTATATTATAGAGCAAGATAAACAAGATTTATTTTATATGAAACAACAGCGAGTTGTTATTGGCAAAGCACAAAAGCATTCTCCGACAAAAATGATTGCTATTGATAGCAGTAAATCAAAAAGTAACGACCCAGCGATAATAGTTGATGTCTCTAAAGCCGTAACTATAAAACAAATTAGCATAGAAGCTACTATTGATGCAACAATAGATATACATACTAATAGTCCTGTAGATAACATTGCAGTTAAGTTTCGTCCTGATAAAAAGATAACTGATGACATAATAGTAGGTTCTTTAAGTTATCATACGTTAGTGCCTACATTAGAGCTAAAAGGAGGAGTTGTTAATAATGCACTAATTCAAGGTAAATATGGTATAAATATTGCTTTGCCATTTCACGGAAAACTTACAAATAATAGCAAAATAATTGGTAAAGATGTAGCAATTAAAATTGAAGGTCCAGCGAATATAATATTAGGTAGTATAGGAAATTACGGGCTAATAAAATCTGATAATTATGCAATACATATGGATTCTCAAGCGTCCAATTATGATGCATTTAAAGAATATATGCAAACAAAACATCAGGATAAAGTACTACCTATTACTAATAGTGGTACGATTGATGGCAATATGCTTACTTCAGGAAATATTTATCTAAACAATAAATCCTTAATTATATCTGCTACTAGTATAGAGCATATATATGGTACTTTTAATTTAAAAAATGCAGTTTCTGGTAACATAAACATACAAGCAATAACGAATGCGGCTAATTCAAAAATTATTTTTAGGAACTCAGGAAGCTTTAATGGAGATAGTATTCAAATAAATGAATTACATAATAAGAATAGTGGTAGTATCAAGACAAATAATTTATCTTTAGATACATCATTTGATAATGAAGGTTCTATAACTGCTAACGATGTACAACTAAATGAAATGACTGTTAAAAATAGCAATGGAGCTAGATTAATCGTAAATACATTATCACAACAAGCTTGCATTATAGATAATAACAATAACAGCTATCTTGATATAGGTACAATAACAACAGTAACAAAAGGTACTGATAAAAAAAGTAATTATCAGAATAAAAATAATTCTATGCTAAAAATAAATAACCCATTTACTACGCCATTGTTGTCTATAGATAATAAGAATGCATGTTTAGATATCAAGTCTAGCAGTAATTTTAATAAATATGAAAGTACCTCGGGAATACTTAAAGTTTTGATACCAGATGACCCCAATGAGATAACTAATACTCCATTAATTAAAATAGATGGCGAAGCTTTATTTACTAGTAATTCTGCTAATTCTTCTAGATTTGCTCTTTATGCTAAAAATCCTGTTGTTTTAGAATATGAAGTAACGATTACCTTGTTAGAAGCAAATAATATTACAGGTAATGATATAAAAAAACAGTCAGGTAATATAAATAATTTTTTAGCAGGTGTTGATCTTAATCCAGGCACTAAAACTAGTGCAAAGATTATAATGATGTCAAATCCAGTTTTAAATACATCGATTACTCCTAATGTACTACAGGTACAAATTAGATGGTGGGAGATTAAAGGTGGGTTTCCTAAAATAGATAATTTTAATACCTATAATATGACAGATGCATTATTATCATATTTACCTTTTATCGATGGATTAAAAGTTATTGAATACGATAATAAAGAAAATTGGTATATTGGCAAAAGAGAAGTTCATCTAGGGAAAAAATTTGCCAATGATAGTGCAAAACATATTTATGCACCTGAAAATCCTGCTAACAAACAAGCAGTAACAATTGAAGTAGATCAACCTCTATCAATCAGAAAAATAATAGTTCAAGGAACTATTGATGCAAGTAACTATATTACTGCTGCCAATAAAGAAAATTATACTATTGGTCGGGCTGGATTATTAATTACAGGTAAAGAGTTATCTGTAACTGAAGGAATTTATATTGAAGCTAAAAATAGCTTAATATCATCTTCAAGTTCAATATTAAATCCATCTGTAGCACATAAAACTGCGGCTCTATTGTTAGAAAATAGCATTACAGCAAACACTTATAATTATGGTGAAATATCCGGATTAACCGGTATTAGTATAATGGGTAATGCTAACTTATTAAATGGAACTATAATTAACTACAATAAAATAAATGTTCTTGGCAATCTAATATATTCATTACCAATTAAACAACAGGCAAATAACCAGCGTAAATTTACTTTTTGTAATGAACAAAGTGGCACTGCAATAGCTGGTAGTGGCTGTATGCTATCAGGCAATAATATAAATATTATTAATAAAAATTTTTTACAAATGACAACATTAACTCATAACTATGCTAGTAGTACATTAACAAACTATAAAAATGCTGTATTTAATCTAAAAGCTAGCCAATACGTCAACTCAACAGTAACTATGATTAACTATGGCTTGATACGAGCTAGCGAGACATTAAATTTTACTAGTTTACAAAATATGACTAATTCTTCTCTAGTAGCTGATATATTAAATTTAACTGAAAATTCTAGTAATGACGGTACCATTAATATTAACAAATTAAAGCATAATAAAATTTTTGGTAATCACAGTATCAAGGCAATGTTAATTATTACTGGAACCGAAGGTTTGCATTTAAAGGATAGTAACTTTGTAAATAAAGGTGATATTAAAGTTGATAATTCTATATATCTAGATGGTAAATTTACTAATCAAGGCAATATTTACACCGAATCAATCGTTGACAATAAGAATAACTTAATCAATAAAAAATTTATTCGTGTTACAGGTAAAAACGGTTTGTTACTAACTAGTAACATAGATAATCGTGGTAAATTTACTGTTGACTCTACTTTATCAGTAATGGTTAAGTACAATTCTAAGGGAGATTGGCTAGTAGGCGGTTTTGAAACAAAAGCACAATTCACTAATAATACTGGTTATCATCTTAAAGTAGCAACGAATGATTTAGTCATTAACACACCACATGATATCATTAATCAAGGAGTTTTAGAAGTTGTAAAATCAATGAAATTAGCTAGTAATTTTGCTAATGATGGTATATTAATAGCTGGAACCTTAGAAGGAGTTATAGCGAATATTCCAGAACTTAATAATAACGGTAAGAAATATGCTAGTATTGATACAATTAAAGATATAATTGTTAATAATTATGCGTCATTAACAGTTAATAATGCGATTAAAGGAAATGTAACAGTTTATACTAATCCAACACTACTAGGTAATATTGTAACTCAGTCAGGGGAATTAAATGCTAGCGGTATCTACTCTGAAGGTATGCTTACTATTCAAGGCCAAGCACGAATCACTAATAATTTAATCGCAAATTTTTTAGAAGTAGCTTCAATTACCGCAATGCCAAGAAAGTTACAAGTGAAAAATTTAATACTTACTGATAAACTTATCAATTATAAATCAATAGAAACAGAGAGCATCAAATTACCTAGGAAAACCGAACAATATGGACAACTATTGATAACAGGAGCCTCTGGATTATATTTTAATAATGAAGTATATAATACTGGAACAATAAAAATAACCAATGGTTTACATATTGCCAAAGAATTTGAGCTAACTGGAGTTATGGATGCTAAATTACTAACAACCGCAACAGATTGTAAGTGTATCTTAGCTAAGCAAGCTACAGTTAGTTTAGCTAATATAGGAGATATTAATACTAGCAACCAAATAATAAAAATAATCAATAAGGGTACATTAAATTTATTAAATTATTTAGGGTATGTAAAATTATTAGGAGATATAGCTGTTCATAAAGATACTGATTATAACAATGATGGTGAGATCTTAATACATAGCAATGTACAACAACAACCGTTTTCAAGTTTACGAGTTGGAAAGATTTCTGCCTCAAAGGATGTTAATTATGTTTTGCAACAAAACGCAACAGCACAATTTACTGAGTTAATTGAGCAAAGTAATATTAGTTTAATAAATAATGGAAATTTTGATTTACAACCTAACTCTCGTTTTAAAAAGCATAGATATCATAATAGCGGAACAATCACAGTAAATGTTACTGATTTTATTAATTCTAGCACACAAACTTCTTTACTAACCTTAGATGATCTAATACTTAATCAACAAAAAAATAATAATAACTTTATATTACAGCCCGTATTAAATGATACTATTTTAGATACTACTTATATTAATCAACCACAAACATTATATTTGTTACATATTACGAATAATATTTTTTACTTAGATAGCAATAATCAAAAAAATATTATTGATCGCATTCGAAACGATATCAATAAATATATTAATTTAACTAGTAGTTCTATACATGGAATGTCTTTTAGTATAGATTCACAAATAAAATCTGTAACTGCTAGTTCATCACAGGCATTACAATCAGGTGCTAGATACTTATATGTTACAATAGCCTCAACATTAACATATAACTTTACTGATAAAAATATGGGTTTTAATCAACAAACTTTGCAGGTGGCAGAGCTAGGTAAGCATTGTATTCAGCAAATCTCTAATTTATGGGGAGTATGTTGGCGTTATAATAAATCTTCTACAGCAGTATATGATAATAATCTAATAATAAGCCCATATTATGCATTCACTGAAGATAAATTAGTATCTTATAATAATAATAACAATAATTTAGTGATAGGAACTACGAATCATAAAACTGTCTATGCTACAACAGCTAATTTTCCTGCATTTATTATTGGTAGTAAAATAAAGGATGCTCCTTCTCCTCTGGTAAAACAATTAGTTATTAATAATATAAATTTTTCTAATATACAAATTACAGGAAGAAATATTATTTATCCTCGTCTTGATGTTACTAATCGTGATGGGCTATTAATAGCTGGTAATAATAGCATTAAAATATTAAATAAAGTTAATATAGATAACAATACTAGGTTTATTTCAGGATATAACAAACATGCGTTTCATATAGCAAATGGTATTATAGGAAGCATGGATAATTATGGTATTATAGGTGATAGCAGTTCAGGATATGGCATATATATTAGTTCAGCAGTATCATTAACAATAGCTAATTATAATACTATAGAAGGAATGTTAGCAGCATTGATGTTAGAGCCTGCTCCTTACTGGCGACATCAAAAATCTAGTTTAATTATAAACAATAATAAAAAAATTATAGGAAATATTTTAATTTTAGATGCAACACAACAAGCTAATACTACAATTAATAATATGGATACAATAAATGCATATAAATTAATAGGCTACAGAGGTCTTAATATTAATAATAATAATACTGGAATGATGACAGTTAATGAAATGTCCGCTTCTAATATTATTAATAAAGGTAAGTTAAAAATTAATACTGATAACGAATTTGTAGTTAATAAAATTACTAATACCGGAGACTTATATATAAAAAATATAGTTTTAGCAAATGATTATACTTGCTCAGGAGTTCTTAGATCAACTTTTTTTGACGGTAAGGGTTATAAACTACATAACTCTGGTATTAATAAACTAGCTAATATTAAAGATGTTACTATAGATAAATATAAGGTATTAGAAATTCAAGGCAGAATATCAGGCGATGTTAGTATATTAGATGATTTAACTCTAGGGTCTAATGTAAATACAACTAATGATACAAATTTAACTTTATCTGGGATAATAAATTATAATTACCATTATATAACAAATTATGGTTCGGTAACTATTAAAACTCCTAAGTTTATTATCTCTAAATATTTTATTAATGAGATAAATGCTAATTTAAATATAGAAAACATGTTGCAAACACAAGGTAGTCTAACAATTAGCGGAAATGTTCATGCTAAATATTTGCAACCAATTACTGCTGGTTCTATAACTATAGGTAAAAGTAGTATACTAACAGTATCAATAATAGATAATAGTCATGGCCAACCTGTATTAAATTTTTATCTTCAAGGAACATTAGATATAAGTCGACAAACCTCTTTTGCTGTTATATCCGGAGATGTAAATATTGTTAGTGGTAATAAAGAAAGTAGTTTATTACTAAAAGGCACATTACACCAAATTAAAGGTGCGTTAACAATAGATAGTCTTAAGAATTTAAATAACGCAATACTTGGTGTAATGGACACTAAATTTACTAAAAAAATAAATAATGACAAGCTAACTATTGAAAATAATAATAAATTACAAATAGTTAGTAATAGCAGTATTGGATCCTATAAACCTGCTGCTAACTCTCAATTAATTATCCCAATAAAAGATTACTTTAATTTAATTGATTATCCATTATTACATATTACAAACAACTGTTATCTTAATAAAGCATCTAAGATAAAAATAATTCCAGATGATGTTTTTATATTACCAATACAGCGTAGAACTAGAATTAAAATAATATCTTCAGATAATATTTTGTTAGCAACAAACAATACACAATTACAATTACATGATGTTAAAAATATATTTTCTCAATTAAGTGTTAAGCATAGACTAATTAAAGTAATAAAAGATAGTATTAGCATCGAAGATAATGGACATAGCTTGGTAGCAGATATCGAATTAATAGATAACTCTAGTTTACCTAGCGGTATGAAAGAAGTAGAAATTCCACTACATGAAGAGTTTTTAGGCAAGTGTCAACAACAGGATACTAATATTACTGGAGTTTCTTTAAGTAGTTTAGCATCTAGCCAAAACTATATAGCTATCGCGCCTTATTTTCTGGCAATTTATTCTAAAAAAATTAAATTTGCGAATAATCAATTAACTGTAGGTAACGTAGCTAATAATAATACTATAAAAGTAGAAGATTATAGATCACCAGCATTGATTGTTAGTATTCAATCTGATCCTAGTAATATAGCAATGAATACTCCAATATCTATAGATAGTATTGATATAATTAATCAAGATATCAATGGCTATCAGTTTGCCTATAAAAGTACTTTAGGAGAAAAAGCAAATCAAGATGGACTACTTATTACTAGAAATAATAATACTATACAAGTTAACACTAAAATTAATATAGATAAAGATTCTATTATTTCAGCGGGAGAAAAGAATCATGCTTTACATATAGCCATTCCTATTACAGGAGAAATTGAAAATAATGGTAAAATAGGATTTCCTAATACTGGAGTTGGTGTGCATTTTAATCAATTAATGGATGGAACATTAACTAATAATAATATTATTCAAGGACGTTTAGCAGCTATTAATATAGAGTTAGATTCTGTTACTAACAATAAAATGTCTATAGTAAATAATTCTAATATAACAGGGAATATATTTGTATCTTCTAAAGCTAATGTTGTAAAAAAAACTTTTGTTAATATACATAATAAAAAAGATGCTTATATTTTAGCAAGTACTATAAAATATGATAATCTGTCAGAGTTAAATTTAATCAATAATAAAGGATCAGTAGTAAGAGTTGATAATTTATCTATAGTTAATGGCAATAATGATGGCATTATTAATATTTTTGGAACAGCATTACAATATAAGAACTTTAATAATAAAGCAAAACTATATTTAACAGATTTAAGCATAGATATAAGTAACCGGTTTATAAATGATGGTCTTGTTGTATCTACGGGAATAATAACTTTAAATAAAAATTATAGCTGTAATGGTTCTATTACTGGAAATATTCTGCTAGGCAATAATTACCAGTTAACATTACCCTATGCTAGCTTTAAAACTTTAAATAATATTAAAATTAAAGCTGATAATATATCTGTATCTAAATTCATTAAAAATGATGTAATTATAGAAGACACATTGACTATATATAATAATGTAAATCAAATAGGTAATTTAACAGCTAAAGATATTACAGGTGTAGAAACATTTGTTATTAATGGTAGTACCTCAGTAGCTAATAAATTAACTTTAAATACTTTGCGTGTAGCTAATTCTGCAAATTTAACTGTAGATACTATAGAATGTAAACGCCTATTAACTAACTCAGGTCTTATATTAGTAAATAATTTAAAAAATACAAAGGCTGAAATACTACAACAGGGAATATTAAAAATATTAGGTTATAATACTGTAATTTTAAACAGTAATTTTCATCAATATGGTACAACTGAAATAACTAAAGCTAAAGCTAAAGTAACTGACTATATAGTGGTTAATGGGCATTTAGTACTTAAAACTTTATTAGCAGATTATAAGCCAACAAATAAATTCGTTAAAGTTGATATAAACAAAAACTCTATTATATCAATTAAAGAAAATATTGGAGATATTAATAAGTTAGATAAAAAAATCATATTTGTCAATGATGGCAGTTTAATATTGAGTAATAAAAGTAGTATAAATGGTAATATAGAAGTACATAAGATTTATTATAATCCAGAAATTCCCGAGACAGGTATTGTACAACTTGAAGGGAATATAACTCAACAAGGAAAGTTATATTTAGGTGGATTTTTATCTAATCATCAGAGTGAAATTACTATACAGCCTAAATCAATAATTAAGTGCAATAGCGCAATGCAACAAAATACAATATCTATAGTAAATAATGGTACATTAGAAATTGCACAAGAGTCTAGTTTAAATAACTATAAAAGTAAGCAAAACAGTTGTTTAGTGTTAGTATTAAATGATATAAAGAAGCTAAAATCAGCATCTAATCCAGCGCTAAAACTAAATCACCAGGCAGTTTTTAATACAAACTCAATAATTAAATTAAAGCCGAAAACAAGAGTTATACCACTATTTTCTAATCATCGAGTATATTTAATAAATACTACTAAAGGTATAGTAGATGCAAGCGGTCATAAGATTTCTAATATACATTCATTAGTTACATCTATAGATACTGAATCTACATTATTAAAAATAACCAATGTTGCTTTAATTAATAATAATAAAAGTTTAGTTGCTAATGTACAAGTAAATAGAATATATCCTCATGCTGATATGAAATCAGTTGATATGAAACTGTTACATAGTTTACTAGGAAGCTGTCAGCCGAAAGATGAATTAATAGAAGTAGCATGTTGGAATTACAATAAAAATAAAACTAATAATATGCTTATTTATCCTGATCTTTTAGCATTAGACGAAGTTGCTGTATACGATGCTGATAATTCAGAATTTATTGTTGATTCTAAAAATAAACACCAATACCGTACAATATATGCTGATAAAAAACCTGCTATATGTATAGGTACAACTATTAGTAACAATACATTAGTAAGTAATGCTGATGATAATATAAAGTTAGCTAAAATTAAATTTAATAACTTAAATATAAATGCAGCTATAATTAACCCATTATTAACTGCAGCAACTAAAACTAGTAATGAAGATGGGATTATAATTACTGGGGCTAATTCAATAGTTTTGTATGATGAAATGTTAATATCCGATACGGTAAAAATCGAGGCGGGGATAGATCGTCATGCTTTACATTTAGCAGCTCCTATAGTTGGTACAATTAACAACCATGGTATTATAGGATCAAAAACATCAGGGTATGGTTTAGCAATAACACAGATATTACACGGAGAATTTAATAATTTAAATTCAATAACTGGTGATAAAGCTGCTATTATTATTAAACCAATGACATCTTATGACGGGAAGGCACTTTCAATAATCAATAAAGGAACTATAACAGGCAGTATAATTGTTGAAGCGACAAGCAATATTAATTATCCTAATATCACTTTAAAAAATTCAGCTAATATAGAAGGCAGAGATGTTATCACGGATAATAAATTAGACTTTAATATAATAAATACTATTGGTGGAATCATAAACACCAATAATTTACGTGCTCAAAGAATAACTAATCAAGGAAAAATAAACACATTTGCATTTGATGTTTACTATATGTCTAATCATGGAGAAATCACCATCACTAATTCGATGAATTTATATGGAAATATAACAAACAATGGCAGTATAAACGCTAATATTATTGATGGTAAAGGATACCAGTTAACTGGTGTAAACAGTAAATTAACAGCTTCCACTTTAAAAAGCATCAAGATTTATAATGATCTTCCAGTAAATTTACAAGAAAGAATTACTGCTAATGTGTATATAAAAAATAAATTATATATTGATAATAAATATAATGCTGTTATTGATGCTAGTGCTACTTTGCAAGTTGGCAGTATAAAAATTGATGGGCAGTTAGCAAATAACGGTAAATTGATAGTCTTTAGTAATGATTTAGAATGTTCTGGAACTCTATTCAATAAGAAACAAGCGTTAATAGATACCAAAGAGTATAATATAGTATTAGCGGCAACCTTAACTAATAACGGTTCTATTACAACTCACAATATTTTAGGAGCAAGTTGTACAGTTATTAATAATACTGGTGCTATTTTAGATTTGCAAAATTTAGGTAGTAATAAACAGAATATTACCATTAATAATCATGGAATTATAAATTTAAATAAGCAACTAAAAGTTCCAGAAAATGAATATGGAATAATAGATGGAAATATTTATATTAATAAAGCTGATAAGCAACATAATGGTGAGTTAAATATCTATACTAATATTCATCAACAAAGGAAAAGTAATTTATATTTAGGTGCAATCAATTGTGTTAATAAAGCTAAGTTTTATATAGCAGAACATGCAAATACTGTAATTTCTAATAGCATTAATCAACATAAGTTATCTATAGAAAATAAAGGTAGCGTAACTTTACAACCACTAAGTACTATAAATAAATATTCTGGAAACAGTATCAGTACATTGATTTTACCTATTTCTAATTATTTAAGTAGCTATGGCAATAATTATTTATTAACAATCGAAGATGATTGTGTGTTTTATCCTGGTGCTAAATTATTGCTAAAGTTATCTGAATTATTACAAAATAGTCTTTTACTACAGCATACTAGAATAAATTTGCTTAAAATAAAAAAATCTATCATATATAACGAAAGTACTATCACTCAAGAAGAAGTAAAAAATATTATAGATTTTAATCATCTAAAGCTTATTATAAATTTAGATAAAAGTGGTATACGAATATATAAAGATAATAAAGATTACACTTTGGTATCGATTGATATAACAGCAATAGGTGAATTACCTCATGGTTTTGGTTCTGGTAATATCTTTTTAGAGAAAAGCATACTAGGAGAGTGTCAACCTAAAGACGAAAAAATATCTTGTTTCTTTCATAAAGATAATTTAGACAACCATGGCTTACCTACAGCTTGCAATTTGGGTATATACCCTTCATTTTTAGTAATTAACCCTGTAATAATAACAATAAATAAAGGTAATGTTCAGATAGGTTCACCTACTAGTCATAATAGAGCACATCTGGAAGAATATAATGGCAATCATCCCGCTTTAGTTTTATCGACACAGATTGACGCCGTAGATATTGCTACTGATAATGACACCTTAGAATTTAACAGTCTAAATATATCAAATATCTATATAACAGGCCATCATTCTAAAAAATCTGCAAGTAATTTGCATCCACAAGACGGCTTACTAATAACTGGAGAGAATCCCTTAAAAGTTAATAAGGGCATTCAAATAGCTACAGATACTAGTATATTAGCTGGTAAAAATAAACATGCGCTACATTTAGCAGCTCCTATTGTTGCAAATATAACTAATTTTGGAGTTATCGGCGACAGTATAAATGATTCAGGAATTAAAATAAGTAATAGTTTGCAAGGTGAAATTATTAATTTAGGTAATATTTCTGCAAGTAATACGGCTATTAATATCGATATAGATGCATCGTATTTAGTTAATATGAGGAATATGCTATTAACTAATAAAAAACAAATTAAAGGTAGTATTATCGCAACAGTTAAAAACTCTGTTTTAACGCAATCGATTATTAGCTCAACTAGTTTAATAGCGATAAATCATGCAACTATTACATTAAAAAATTATGCACAAATAAAATCCTGTAATAAATTAATTGATAATGACTTATTGTCAATAAAACTTATAAATCAAGGGGGTAATATTTTAGCAAAAAATATTGCTGTAAAATTAATAGATAATTACGGTATAATACAAAAAGTATCTGCTTTAGAGCTAGCAAATAATCGTTTTATAAATAATAATAAAGCAAAATTAAAATTAGTTAGTGGTAGTTCTATTACTATAAATAATAATAACTTTATTAACAATGGTGAAGTAAAAGCTTTTAATATATCTTTAAGTAATAATTTTAATAATAATGGTCTTATTTATATAGCTAATATACTTAACGGTAACGATTATAAATTTGATACTAGTATTCACTCAAGTTTAGAGTGTAATACATTAAAAGATATACATTTAACAGGAAATACTGAAAGAGTAGCAGTCAAATCTGTATTATTAGGAAAAATAAGAGTAGATGATGTATTGTTATTAAGAAAGAGTATTGGTCAATCTGGTAATCTTATAGCTAGGGAAGTTATAGTAGATAGCACATATAAGGATAATTTATTTGTTATTGATGGCACAGTAAAAGCTATTAATTGTAAGCTAATGCATTTAAACAATGAGTTATCGGGAACATTACAAACTAATAATTTAATTACAAGAAACACCTCTAATAATAGCGGTGTAATTAATACTTCATATTTATTTATTTATGATAAGTTTACAAATGATGGAACAATAAACATTGCTAATAATATGGAATACACTCCTAATATTACTAATAAAGGTTATATTCGATCTGAAGAAAATATATCTATAAGTTCTCACTGTGCTAACAATGGTACTTTAATTGCTAAGATGATTAAATCTGCAACTATAAGTAATTTATTAAATAAAGGAATAATAAAAATTAAAAATTTAGGAGATAGTTATTCAGATATTACAATTGTAAATAAAGGCGACATTGTTCTCAGCAAAAATGCTATGATACAAGGTAATATAACTATAACTAATACAGAAGTTACAACTAAAGGTGATTTATATATAAAAAATTCTGCATGTACTTTAAAAGGACTAGCAGTAGCAACACCTAGCACTGTTAATATAAGCGATAAAAGTTGTTTATCACTAACAACTAATTTAGATCAAGAAAAGATCTCTATCATCAATAATGCTACCTTAGAGTTATCTACTTATAATAAAATCAACAATTATGACGGTAGAAATGCTAATTTAATATTAACAATAGATCAAGAATTAAATTCAATAGTACTCCCTATAATTAGTTGCAAGCAACACGCAATTTTTAATTCTGATTCTAAAATTTCACTAAAACCAAGTATAGTACTAAATCATATATCAGATAATACTATAACATTAGTTGAAGCAGCTAAAGGGATAAAATTTGATATTACCAAAAATGCAAGTCTACCTAAGTTAATTGATTTATCTACAAAAAACCTACCTAATTTAGTTATAGATTCTATAGTAAATAATTCTTTATTTTTTAAAATATATAATCCTCAAGTAATAGACGTTAATAAAAAGCTTATTTGTCAAATAAAGCTACTTTATGATTTAAAAAATATTTCTAAAAATATGATGTATAATTCTATATTATTAGATAAAAACTTAATAGGCAGTTGTCTTAATAAAACTACTAGTATATTTGCAATTAGTTGGACTTGTAATAAAACTGGTAAAAAAATCAATTCTAATAACTTAGCTATTAGCCCATTAAGTTTAGTGTTAAACGAAAATGTAATTTCTTATGATTGCCAAGATAAAATATTAATATTTTCAGGAACTACAGAAGATACTAGCATAAAAAAAATAACTGCTACTAACAGTATAGCGACGGCTATTATTTCTTCATCGGTAGAAACTAATAATAAAATTATTGATCTCCCTAAAACTAAAATATTAGAACTTAATGGTATACAAGTTGATAATCTTGAAATAATAGGAGTTAATAATATCCATGAAAATAATAAAGCTACTGATGGCATGTTAATTACTGGAAGTCACCCATTAAAACTTATAAAAGATTCCAAATTCCACATTGGTAACAAAGCGGTTATTAAAGCAACAGAAAATAAACATGCATTACATATAGCAGTAAAATTTATAGGTGATATTAATAATTATGGTGCTATTGGAGATAAAAAATCCGGAAATGCTATATATATTAGCCAGCCAATATTAACAACCATTACTAATTATAATGCAATATCATCGCCAAATATAGCACTTGAAGTATGTGCAACTAATGATTGGGTATTAAATGATGAACATCTAACATTAATAAATAATGGTAATATTCAAGGTAGTTTATTGTTTACAACAGCTAGCACAAAAACAAAAACAAAATATGTAACAAATGTTTATAACAATAAAACTATTAATTCAAATAATATTATTGCCAACAATAGCATGATTTTAAATATTCACAACAATGGCTTAATAGATGCTAATACTATCAAAATTAATTTGCTAAATAATAATGGTATAATTGGCGTCATAGGAAAGAAAGGAATAACAATTAATAGCAACTCTACTAATAATAAAGTTATTAATATTAATAATAAATTTATTAACGCAAGTTATTGTAATTTAAATAATAATATATTAATTAATAATAAATCAGCATCTATGACCTGTAAGCACTTAGCAAATGCTACAATAGAAAATAATGGTTCATTGTTAGTAACTAGTAAACTATCTGACAATGTCTCAATATCTAATACTCTTACTTTAGGGAATTCAATAGAACAATTTGGGGTATTAACAGCAGATAATATAGCAACAAATGAAACTAAACTTAAAATGTCAGGAGATATTAAAGTAGCTAGTGATATAAAACTACAACAATTGGAAGTTTTATCTACAGGAAAGCTTTATAGTAATAAGGGGTTAGATATTAAAAGTTCATCAATAAATAAAGGCATAATTGATGTATCTTATTTTCAAGCTAAGGGTTTGTTTGCTAATAATGAAACTGGAAAATTAAATATTAGAGAGGGGAGCTTAATAGTTGATGACAATATTTTAAAGAACCTAGGTAGTGTGAATGTTAAAAAGTTAATTCTTAGTGGCACTCTTACTAATTATGGTAAAATAACAGCGGGTGATGTTTTAGGTAAGAACAACATACTATTTGCAATAACAAATTCACAACTTCATGCTAATAAATTAACAGATGTAACTATATCAGGAAACGTTGATATACAAGTTGCTAAGATGATAGCAGGTAGAGTGAATATTAATCATCAGTTAAGTTTATCTGGAAATGTAACTAATATTGGTGAATTAAAAGTAGCTATTTTAAATACTAATAACTATAAGTTTACTATTGTAAGTTCTGGTAGTGTTACAGTATCATCGCCATTAGGTTTAACTATTGATGATAATAACTTTGCTAATTATGGAAACCTTCAGATATTACATAATTTAAAATTACAGAGTACATTTACTAACAATGGCACAATAACAGCATATTTGCTTGATAGCGATAAGCATAAATTTATAAATAACAAGAATTCAGTATATAGCATAATAAAAAACTCTGTATTAATAAACAATGGAAGTGTTACAGTTAATCATTGTATTTTAGGAGAAAATTTAATTGATGGTAAATTAAATATAGGTACTAAAGTATTGCAAAATGGTAGTTTAACACTTGGTTCAATAGCCGCAGACAAAAAATCTGAATTGATTATCGATAATCACAGCAATGTTAATATATCAAGTTTAAATAATAATAATTTAAATATAACTAATTTTGGTAATTTAGTAGTTAATGGATCTATGGTTGTTAATTCATATATAGCTCAGGGAGGAATATTAACGATACAAGTAGAGCCTAAACTAACTGGAGCACCATTTTTACAAGCAAAACAAAATATACAAATTAATAGTTCACTTGGTAATCAGGCACTAATAACAATTAGTGCAACTAAAGGTATCTCTAACTTTAAACGTAATAAAGTAATTATAGCTACTGCTAAATCGTTATTAGTAGATAATAAAAAAATGCTAGATACAGATTTATCTTATTTACTTTCGGTAAAAAAAATAACATCAACTTCTTTATTATTAAATATTACCAATGTTGGTATCGATAAAAATGAGAATCGAGAAGCAATTTATGCAGATTTAGAATATATAAACATTACTGATGTAAAACAACTAAAAACTTCACCAGTATCTATAAGAAGATTTGCTAGTTATTTACAAAAAGCAAAAATATTACAGCTAGAACCATATATTTTAGAATTAATTCGTGATGAAATAAAGCATTATCGATTACACCCAGATGCCGAAAACGAAGTTCTTTATTTTTTACAGGAGTATCATCCTCGTGCTTATGAGAGTTTAATTGCTAAAATTAGAAATAGACTATTAAATAGTATAGATTCTACAAAACAAAGCGACGACTATCAACAAGTAATTAATGTTATAAATTCTTATTTACACAAACATTATCAACAACCAGTAGCAGAAAATCAAGCTATAAGTTTGACAACTACAGCAAAAAAACATGTTGTAGATGGTTCTATAGTTAATAATACTTTATATATATCTGATAAAGTAATACAAAATGAAAGTATTATGTTAGATAACATAGTTGCAGAAACTGAGTCAGAATTTTATATAACTAATAATGCTAAAGTTAAAATTAATAATTTTAATAACACCAAAATAAGTTTAGTTAACTCTGGATTATTAAAGGTAACAAATAATTTAGTTGTAAATAGCTATACAAGCTGGGGAGGTTGTTTAGCTATTAATGTAGAAAACATTAACAAGCAACCTATTATATTAGTGAATAATAATGTTAACTTAAATGATTCTTATGATAATAAATCACAACTAGTATTAACTACTAGTAAATTTAATAAAGTTGGCACAGCAATATCAGATGTATTAATGCTACAAGCTAAAAAAATAACATTAAATAACGAATTATTACAAGACACCGATTTAGCTAATATTTTAGCAATGCAACCAACAGGCTCTATGTTATTGCGATTATCTAATCCTAAACAAATAATTAGCAATAATAGTCATAAAATTATAGTAGATTTATCTTGGATTGATGTCAAAAGTTTATTGTTAACTGCTAATCAGCCAATCTCTTTATCTCAATTAGCAGAAAAATTACAACAAGTTACAGATAATGAACAAACAAATATTATTGATAAATCAAATAAAAATAAGTTTAAAATTAGTAATGACTTATTAATTACAGGAACCCTAAACGCAAATCAATTAATAGCAGATAAACCTGTTTTATTTACAATAAATAATCATGCCTTAGCTTATATTAATAACATCGATAATACAAATATTAACATAGTAAATAATGGCACATTAAATACTATTCCAGGTATTAATGTATGCTCGTATATAACTAATGGCGGTAACTTAATTTTTAAGATTAGCAATGTTATAGATAAACCATTTTTACAAGCACTAAATAATATAGAATTTAATATCAATAATAATAACTCGCCAACTATAACTTTACAATGTGCTGCTTTAACAATAACAGAAGGTACACAGCAAATTACACTAGCAAAAGCAAAAAAAATATTATTAGATGGAGAGGAATTATTAGAAGCAGATATAAATAATTTGATAAAATATCAAAAAGTAGCTAGTTCTTCAATTTTGTGTAAACTAGATAATACATCTCTTACAAAAAATGCTACTTATGAAGTAATACAGGCACAATTATCAATGGTTGATATTACAACAATAAAAGCTATCGATGACAAGCCAATATCAGTTAAGCAGTTAGCACAATTGATGCAGAAATCAACGTTAAATAATACTAATAATACCGTTTTGAACTTTATAGAAAAACAAATTACCACAGGTAAGATGCATCAAGATATGCACAACATTTATCAAAAATTTACTAGTAGAACTACAGATAACAATCAGCAATTAAATAAGATTATCAATGATATAGATACTTTACATAAAAATAATAACAATAACTTATCTTCTTATCTTAATGAGTTATTGCCAGATAACTCATGTGCTAATTTGCAATCTATATTTAGTATATCTAAACAGGCAGTTTTAAGTGTTAATAATCATAATGCTATTCAAGCAAATTTTAATTTTATGGCAAATAAGTATTTTAGTTTAAGTACAACTAGCGCACATACTATGCCATTATGGTTTAGTGTTAAGCAACAGCAGTATCGTACGAATAATGCTAATAATTATTTTAATGCTGTTACTAACTCTGAAGTTTATAGCATGGGATTAGAAAAAAATTATAATAAATTAAATATAGGTTATTTATTAAATTACGGGGTAGCGACAACGGCTAATTTAAATCTTAATAATTATAATAAAAGCATTGGTAATCGAGTAACTAGTGTAGTCTCGGCAATATATACTAATTATAATGTTAAACATATTACATCTTACGCCGGATTTTTAGTAGCTAAAAATAAACATTGTTATACCAATACCAATAAATTACTTAATGATAATTATAATAGTAACTATAATACTATTACAACTGCAGTTTTTTATAATTTAACTACTAGTGGTAAGTTAAATAATTTAGCATTTAGATTTAATTCTGGAGTTTATTTCATGAATGTTAACTTTCCAGAATATAATGTAACTAGTATTGAAACTCATAGTAGCTATAGTCGTAAATTAATTAGTTTATATACCGCAATTACATTTATGTATAATATAAATTTATTTAAAAACAAACTAACACAGGTTAATTTATCGTTAAATTATAGCCACGATTTTAATATGAACAACAGTAATAATATAAATATTAAGTTGTTAGATCATAACTTTATTATTTCACAAAAGAAAATTAATTATCAAGAATTTAATCTAGATGAAGCTATTAATATTAAT
>CAKNAD010000011.1 GCA_929200515.1 Candidatus Gorgonimonas leptogorgiae
TGACTTGATGCCTTGTATTTAGCTTATGATCTATACCACCTTCAAGTAGAAGGTGTATATATTTTTTATAAATCTAAGTCCTGTTTTTAACTCTATAATATACACATATATGTAACTATCATTTAGTAACAGTATGTTTAATTGTATTTAATGCTGTTTGTTCTACATGTTTACTTATAGTCATAGCTTTTTTGATAGGCATGCATTTTATTGGAAACCCTTTATTAGTACCAATTGCAAAGTCCATAATGACTCCCATTGAACAGGTTAGTAATGAAACTGAAGCACATGAAGCTGTACAACAGATTAGTTTTTTAGCTGCACAACAATAAGTGGTTGAACCAAGTATCGAACCAGTTATAGCACAGCAAAAATATATTTTTATATTACCATTATCTTGTTTTTCTGCTAAAACAGCCAATTTTTTATTATTAGCAGGATCAAAATATATGTTTGATATTGTATATGGTATTTTTGTTGGATAATACTCTTTAACAGGCAAGTCTCCATCAACTATATTTTCGTTTTTTACAAGCATAATGTTTCCGGTTGAATCAAATATAAGAGCATCTTTAGTGTTGGGAATAAAGCATGCCGTAGTTAACTTGTTATAAAAACCATCACAATAAAATATGTCATTCTTGTCACTTTTTATGATTAACTCTTTATTTTCAAGGAAAATCATCAACGTATTATTTATATCTTCACTTATATCAACAGGAAAAGTTGTAGTTCCTGTTATTTCTGCAATTTTCTCCCAAGTTTGATTACCATCATACACATTGAGAACTGATGTTTTTAAACGCACAAATAAATATCTACTATTTTCACTGAATGCTACATCGCTAATTGAATCGGAAAGTAAATTAATATGTAATTGTTGCCAATTAACTTCTTCACTTGTATGATTTTCTAAAGTAATGTTGCTAGTCCATATATATAGGTTATTATTTTCTATACCTGTAGTGTGAAGATGATTGTTAGAACTAATAGTGGCTGCACGTATATTTTCTTGCGGAAGTTTTATTGTGATTTTTTTATCAGTACTTGGTAAACCTTGTCTAAATTCTTTTAATTTAATTAAAGATAAACTGCTATTTTCCTTACTATTATTAAGTGCAATAATTGCACTATCGTTAGAGTCAAAAGCTATATCTTTAGAAGAAAAATATGAAGGATTAATGTTTATTTTTTCTATCGTCTCATCAGGATATACTATAGTTAATTGATTTCCAGAATAACAATCATCAATACAAGGCGATTTGCAGTGTAATAAATTACGTAGTTTAAGTTGGTCTGTACAGCGCACTTGTTGGCTATATGCTAAATAAGAGTTTGTTGCTTTAAAAAATTGTAGTTCTCTTTGATCAAATGCTCTAGTTAAGCTATTAATTTCCAATTCTTTTGTATGTTGAATTTTTGTAGTTATAACAGAAGGTTGTTCCGTTATAACTGTGGCATTATATGATTGATTGATTGGTTGTGTTGTTATATTTTCCATAATGTATCGTCTTGGTTGTTTTTTTTATAAAATTAATATTACATCTGTATAAATCTCTAAAAATATAAGAGAGACTTTATATACATGGAAGATGAAAATGCTAGGTTTCAGGACTAAGTAAAATGGTTTAATTCAAGGCAAAACACACCTAAATACAAGTGCATTTCAAACTGCTTTAACGATGAAATAGACTTTTTAATAACCCTAGGGGGAAATGCTTCTAAGCTTTTACTCTACGTTAGTATTTATTGATTTAGTCAACACTAAGCCCGTGAAACACAGCCTTAGCTAAAAACTTATAATCACTTGCTGAAAACTCGCATTTCTAACTTCCACATGTATAGATATTTATATTGTTTAATAGTTCATTTTATATTTTTCGAAAATTATTTTAAGTGCATAACCTGATATTGTTATTAAAAAGTGTGGGAAAACCTATTTCTTTAGATACAGGAGAAAGCCACTATCATATAGTGTACTTAAATAGCTATTTTTAAGCAAATTGACTTATTAAGCTATAAAGTGCTTATACTATCATCTTCATTTGAATTTAATAAAATAGTTCTACCTTTTTTTAATTTATACTTGTTAAAATATAAATAGTTTATTAAATTAGTTGCTATTAATGCAATAGCACCTACAACACAAACCCCTATTAAAGCATGCTGATAAGTATTCTCATGTTCATGTTTATGTACATCTTTTAAGGTGTTAGAGATGCTATATTGAGTAGTATTTACACCCTGAAAAAGATGATTTATATATTTTATAGAAGCCTCAACTAGCCTGTTAGATTTATTAGTTAAATTTACAGGCCTATTTTCATTAAACCAATTTTGTAACCATGGGTAATTAGACATCATTCGCATATCAATACCGCCAAAAAAAAGCGGCTTTTTATGATGTGCAGGAGCTGGTAACTCGAATATATTTATAAATTTATGAAAGGTTATATATATAACTTTTCTACGTCTATCAATAATATAAAAATTATCCTTATAAATTTTTTTATAACAAGAGCTAGGTAGCTGTTCAGGGGTTACTGTAAATACTGCTCTGTACCCTAATAATTTATAAGAACAAATATTTTTTATGATTTTAATGATTTCAGGACTTACTTTTTGCAGATATAAATTAGAATTACAAGTTAAAAAAGTATCAACCGCATAAATATTACTAGAAATTGTTAATAAAATAACAAAGATATATTTTTTCATTATACTACATTACCATTATAAAATATATTATATTGTTAAAAATCTATTTTTAAGCAAATTAACTTATTAAATTATATGGGATTTGTGTTATCTTCTTCCTCTGAATTTAATAAAAGAATTTTACCTTGTTTCAATTTATGGTTTTTCATATATAAATAATTTATTAAATTAGTTGTTGCTAACAAAACAGCACTTGCAACACAAACCCCTATTAAAGCATATTTATAAGTATCTGCCTCGTCACTTAAATCTACCTTACGTCGCTCTTCATTTACACCATCAAAAAAATAATTTACATATTCGGTATTAGTTTTAACTAAAGCGTTAACACTACCCACAGATTTAGTTGCATTA
Organism: Candidatus Gorgonimonas leptogorgiae; assembly: GCA_929200515.1. Classification (GTDB taxonomy): domain Bacteria; phylum Pseudomonadota; class Gammaproteobacteria; order Pseudomonadales; family Endozoicomonadaceae; genus CAKMZJ01. The sequence continues at coordinate 3,073 of CAKNAD010000011.1, forward strand.
AACCAATTCTGTAACCATGGATAATTAGGAGCTTTCTCTATATCGCTTCCATAAATAAATGGACCTTTATTTTTATCAGGAGCTTGTAAGTAGAGCATGGCCATTAAATTATTAAAGGTTAAATATATTGTATCTGATATTTCATCAAAAATATAAAAATTACTCTCGGTAATTCTTTTATAAAAATCACTAGGTAAAGATTTAGGGGTTATTGTAAATAATGCTTTATACCCCATTGGGTAATATGAACAAATATTTTTTATAGCCGTAGCCACTTGAGTGCTTATTCCTTGAATAGCTAAATCAGAATTACAGTCTAAAAAAATATCAACAGCAGAAGTATTACTAGAAATTATTAATAAAATAACAAAGATATATTTTTTCATTATATTACATCACCATTATAAAATTATTATTAGTTAATATGAAACCATAATAGTATATTAAATTAAAAGCTACATCAACTGTTAATAATATTTTAAGCTAAATTTTGTTTTAATAATAATTTTAAATTATTAATATTATTGTATTCATTATTTTGTTGTTGTAATGCTGTAATTTGTTTGTGACTATCTTGATGCATACCCTGAATAAATAAATTTACTTCTTGTTGGTTCATATAATCTATTAAATCATCCCAAGTTGTTGCAGTTACTATGCTACCAATATTATAATCAGCATCAGTATAATAATTTATCATAAAAGTATTACCATTACCTAGCTCACCAAATGCTATAGTACTGATGTTATCGGCTAACAATGCAGTTAAATATTCGTTATCTTGATTTTCTGCAACGCTTCCTTGTTGATTATATGTGATGTTATAGCATAGCTTTTGTTCTGCTGTTTTTAGATAATCCTGATATAAAGAAATAACTTTTTTTATAGTTATGCATTTAGTATTAGTAGTAGATAAATTAATTTCATCCCAGCTTTCAAAATCATGTTTATAACTATTATAAAACTCGCTATTTATCCATAGACTTTTATCTAATGCTATTAAATTAATTGGTAGCATTTTTACTACTTGATGTAAGTAACGTTTAGTTATTTGCACATGGTTATTAAAATTGCTATTTATTTTGTTATTAAACGTTAAATAATTGTTATTATTAATCTTCGCAACCTGCATTGAAAAATAACCACAAGTATTTTTTTTGCTTGTGGAAATATTAGTTGCGATTTTTGTTATTAGCATTGAACTAGATAACAGTATAGATGCATTATTATATTTAGTAAGAGTTAACATATTATTTTTTCTTATTATATTGAAATTAAGCTATAATTATATAGCTAAAATATAAAAATGACTAGTTAATTTATGATAACTATTCCTAATGCTTGACTAGATGACGCACCTGTATTTTGTGAGCTAGCGGTACTATTTATTTCAAATAATGATCCTGTATAACCAACATGTTGCTCTATGCTATAACCACTAGGCGGCAAGGAGTTACTAATAAATTCTAAATTAATTTGCTGGCATTCATCTATAGCGGTGCTACAACCACCTGGAAATCTTTGTGGTGTTAGCGTTTGTGCGCTGGTAAGTGCATTTTCAAGTATATTAGTATTACCCATTAAAAAATTCATTTGCTCATCTATTTCGGCTTCAGCAAGTTGAAACGCTCCCATTCTATACTCGGTATTGCCAGTAATTTTTTTATCGATAATAGTTAAATCTGCAACAGATAAACCAATTAAAGACAGGATTATTAAGGTAACAAAAACTGCTATTATTACTACCCCTTGAGAAAATTTATAGCTGTTAATATTATTTATATTAGTTAGCATTTGGTAAACTCACAGTTGTAGAAAACAAGTGTCTTATTATTCTGTCGGTATAGCTAATTGATCCAATTCTAGACATGCTATAAGATCTTAATTCGTTATCAAAAATGAAATTATTAACAGTAGTTCTAGCTAGCAAGCTTACACGTACTGAGTTTACTGTTTGCCAATCGGTAATTTCACTAGCCGATAAATACTGATCTGTATGCATAGAAGCCTGAGAGCTACCATAAATTATATCTAAACGATCAATCCCTTCGGCAATGCTAACTGGATTCCCTCGATAACTATTAGTAGTAGTATTATAACCACGACAATATAAATTATTTAAATTAGTGATAGGATCGTTAGCAACATAAAAAATATCGACCGCCAATTCATCGATGGCAATAGTATTCCCAGCACAATCTAGCCCAGATGCGGCAATATACTGTAGTGCAATTTGATCTCCAATATTAGCAACACCATCAAAGCTACAGACTGTATGCGAGCCACAATTTCCTGCATAAAATGGTAATAATCTAGTAGTATCTGCTGTATCGTTATATCCTGCCATACGAATACTTTTAGTTAACAGTTGCATTGCTCTATTAGCATTATTAATTACTAAAGAATGATCTTCAGTAATGGTTTTTAATCTCTGATTACTAAAAATCAAATCTAGAGAAAATACTATCAGCATGCTACCAATTACTAATGCAAGCATTATTTCTATTAAAGAAAATCCTTGAGATGCTGTATAATTATTTCTCATTGTTCTACAATATTGCATACATTATTAGTACCTAAGTTAAAAATTAAGGATACTTAGTAAAAGCATTAACTTGTTGTCTATTATTAATATCTGTATTACCAAAACTATCCCAAGCTAAACTAACATCAATATCGGCATTACTAGCACAGCTTGGGTTACAGCTGATAGTAACATCTAAATTAATTAGATTACGATTTTCACATAAATTCTGAAACATTTCTAAATTAGCTATTTGCTCGGCAGAGCAAGATACAGTGTTACAGCGGTTATAATTAGTGCCACAAAAACTGGTTATATCGTTGGTTATGCTATTAGCTGCATTTTGGTAATGCAGATTATCCAAGCCTTCTATATTATTTTTAATGCCTTCTGCTATTGATGATACAATCCAAATTGCTTGCGATCTTTGCATATTATTCTCAGCAACCCTTAAGCTTCTTGTTTGCAATTCGGTTAAAGAGATAATGCCAAAACTAAAAATAGCAACACAAATAAGCACTTCGATAATAGTAAAGCCGTTAACTAAAGTTTTTCTATTCATAATTATTTATTTCTTGGTTAATTTTATAAACAATTACCTAAGTCCGTAGTTTTTGTAATGCGACCAGATTGATCTACAGCAATTATATTTATCCAAGCATTGGTTGTTCCTGGACGGCACACTCTGATAGTTCTTGGTGCTAATACTTGACCGTTAGCTTGAAAATCTATTCTGTTGTTATTATCGCTAATAAGGGTTAATTCTGTATTGATACGTTGTTTTACTGCAAGCACATTTTCATTGGTGTCTATCATATAGTCGTTATTAAGATTAGTAAAAACTAACCAGCCATCATTCCAATTATTAGTATTACATGCTGTGCCATTATTAGATCCGCAAATACTTACATTTACCCCACGTTTAAAGGCTTCGCTGCGAGCTAAAGCAAAATGTGTATAAATTTGGTTACCAATAGCATCAATTTGAAATTTGTTAAGAATAATTTCAATAGAAAAAAATATAGCTCCAGTAATAGCTATAATGCCAATAACAATTTGTAACTCAATTAGTGTTATACCTTTGCACGTTTTTTTACTATTCAAAATAATTAATCCTAAGATGTATTTTTCTTAATACATTATTTAAAAATATCTACTATAATTAGTATTTATATGAAACTTTAAATATTCATCGGCGTTATTAAAATAATTTTATTGATTTGTGTTTAATGAGGAAGCGTTATTATGGCTACTGAAAAATTTCAATTATTCAGTTTTAGTACTTGCCCTTATTTACAAAGCATCATTATTAATTTAAAAGAAAAGCAACAACCATTTGATGTGAGTTATGTAGATTTATACGATAAGCCAAGTTTTCTTGACGATTTAGTACCTTTGGGCAGATTACCTGTGCTAAAAATTGGTAAAGATTTATTATTTGAATCTAGTGCTATTAATGAATACCTAGAAGATATATCTACTGGCAGGTTACGCCCAGAGGATCCGATACAATGTGCACATACTCGTGCTTGGATAATATTTATCCATGATTCATTAATGTCTTTATATAAAATGTTAGTGGCTAAGCAAGAAGATGAATATGCAGATTATTTAGATGTTTTATCAACTCAGTTAATAATATTAGATCAATCTGCGACTACCCCATATTTTATGGGGGAAGACATGAGTTTAGTTGATGTCGAAATAGCACCATTATTATATCGAATTCAACTTATTAAAAATATAAAAGGACCTAATTTATTAGCAAATACTGATAATTTACAAAAAGTATCTAATAACTTGCTTAATAAAAAAAGTGTAAAAGAATCAGTGCCAGATATTTTTGACAAAGCTTTTGTAGAAAAAATTAAAGGTTTTAATGGTCACTTAGCTCAAATAATCCATCCATAAGTGTATAAATTTTTTCTACTAGGAAAGTTTTGGCTATTTAATGTTACTACTTTTTAATTTAGTGCGAATATAAATAACCAAAGTAAATGCTTTGCGATATTTAGTATCTTCAATAAAGTTAGTTTGGAGATGTACCATCGATACCAAGTAACTCTTTAACTTTGTCAGCAGCTTGAAAGCTAATATCTACACTTTTATTAGTAGGCAGATCCCAATAAACAATAAAAGGGTCATATTTTTTATCTAATTTTTGCTGTATGTTTTGTTGTAGCGTCGTGCCTTTTGTTTCTGATTTTTCAAATATAATTTGTATCATATGACCATCTATATGTGCTCTTGAAATAGCAAACTCATTATTTTTATTAAATTCATTGTTTACAAAAGTAGTTATATCTGTAGTTGTAAAATACCGATCTTCCTTAATTAGAGAAACCTTAGGTATATCTTCATCTATAAATTTAAGCTCGTCATTTAATGAATACACGGCAGTAACGCAATCATCAGAAGTAAACGGTATTACTTGTTGACCGTTTAATACTAGCTGATTTAAATAATTAAATGAGCATTTTGCATCTTTATCTTTAATTAAATATTGAGTTACCTTACGATAAGGTGTATCAATGATATATTTTTCTATAACTAAATTTGAATATGGTTGCGCTTCAGGAGGTATTAAATTCATAACTGTTTTTATAGTAGGTTGTTTTTGACAACATGACTCAATATCTTCTCTAGTGCTATAAACTTCTTTAGCAACTGAATTTATATGTGAACTCGTACTGTTGATATTATCTATTTTACTAGTATTATACTTCTTTTGAGTATTAGCTATAGAAGTTGAATTCTTTTTAATACGTATTTTTTTTTGTACAGGAACAGTAGTAGCGCTATATTTTGCATCGCCATCAGTTACAAGAAATTTTTTATCTTTTATTGTGGTTTCGATTAATTTTTGATTGCCATCGATTATAGCCATATATCCTGGTTTATCAAATGTAAAACTTATAGGCATACAAACAGATCTTACTCCAGATATTACGCTTACAGCAGCAAATTCAGCTCCTTTTTCATCAAATTTAGCCTTGATTTTCTGAGTTATCTCTAGCATATCAGCTGGATTTAATCCAAGCTTTGATAGTTTGTATGCATCTATACGCACTCCTAATGCTGCTTCAATTATACATTTTAATCCGTCTATATCGATATCAATTTCTACTTGCGGAATAGTAACATTTACTTTTTGTTTATAAGTGTTTTTAGCTAAGTCAATAAGACTATCAATAATGTTAGAATCTAAATCATCGACAGTTTTATTTGCTTGATCTTGAGGTACTATGGCAACAAATTGCATTGGCTTGCCGTCTTCTGATGTGAAATTTTTAAGAATAATATTAAATCCGTAGTTACTAGCAAACGCAACATGTTCAGTTAAATTCATCATATTAACATTTTCAATGATTCTGCCATCAGCACATTGAAACTTTTGAGCTTTAGTTAGGTCTTTGTCAAAGGGATTCTCCCATACGCCTTTAAAATCAATGACATTGCCCATAGCAAACATGATTGCTTTTCGTTGTTGAATATCCATATTAGTAAAAACATTGGTGATTTTTCCATTAGTTTTTTTATTTATATATTCATCAACGATGTCGGCTACATTTGTTTTGTTTGCAGATTGGCATCGTTCAATAGCGTATAAACCTGTCAATTGTGTTTCTAGGTCTTGGTCCATTTGATAATGTGAGGAAAGAAAATTTGCCACTTGAGCATTACTGTTTTCAGTAGCATTACTGTTTTCAGTAAAAGGATGGTTTATAGCATATTCTGCTATTTTACTGTGAATTTCTGCTTCTAGCTGGGGGGTTAGTTCGCCTGGTTCAAGACTAAGCATCTGCTCTTTATCGGCCGTATCCTCCATTGATAGTATTATCATGCCAACTAAGTTAGTTAAACTCATAGCAGAAATTGCTTGGCTTTTATCATCTTCAATTAAACTTAATGATAGTTGATTGGTTAAATTTTTAACAATTACAGATGCGTAGTCGTTTGGTTGACTATTATCAGTTAGTGCATTCTCTATAGTACGATTAGTTAGAGAGTGTATAGGATTATTTGTTGAAATCATGATGATCCTTTTGTTTTATTGTTCATTGGTGTTTTTATGTATAAATTAAGTCTATGTTATATTAGATATTATTATTTTTATAAAGTTCAATTAAGTTTAATATTATGCGGTATATTATATATTTTATTTGACAAGATATAACTTAACACTTTATCTTAATATGATACAGACTTAAATTAATAAGTAAAATAATTATCTCACACGAATAAAAATTTTAAGTAACATTAGTACTTTGCAAATTGAGAGTACCGACGAAATAAATATTAATAAAACATGTCTTTAACTTACTAATATTATTAAAGGGCAACTAAAAAGCACTATGGATACAAAACTAATTAACAGAAAGCTATTCGATGAAGTCATGGTTCCTAATTACAACCCCCAAGATATAATACCTGTAACAGGAAAAGGTTCAAAATTATGGGATCAACAAGGAAATGAGTTTATTGATTTTGCTGGCGGTATCGCGGTAAATGCACTGGGACACTGCCATCCAAATATGATCAAAGCTATACAACAACAAGCGAAAAAACTATGGCACTTAAGCAATGTTTATACTAATGAGCCTGCATTAACTTTAGCTCAACAATTAATACAAAACACTTTTGCTGAAAAAGTATTTTTTTGTAACTCAGGTTCAGAAGCTAATGAGGCAGCTTTCAAGTTAGCACGCAAGTATTCTTTTGATAATTTTAGTCCAGAAAAACATGAGATTATATCTTTTAATAAATCTTTTCATGGCAGAACCTTATTTACTGTTACTGTAGGTGGTCAAGAAAAATATCGTGAAGGTTTTGAGCCTACTCCAGCAGGTGTAAACTATGCTACATATAATGATTTAGAATCAGTAAAAAAAGTAATATCAAATAACACTTGTGCTGTAGTAGTAGAACCTATACAAGGCGAAGGAGGTGTTATTCCTGCGGCAGAAGGTTTTTTAGAAGGATTGCGTAAACTTTGTGATCAGCATCAGGCATTGCTAGTTTTTGATGAAGTACAATCTGGAGTATATCGAACAGGAAAAATGTACGCATATATGCATACTTCAATAGCTCCAGATATTCTAACTAGCGCTAAAGCTTTAGGCGGTGGTTTTCCTATAGGTGCAATGCTAACGTCTTCTAAAATAGCTGAAAGTTTTGGCTTTGGTACTCATGGTAGTACTTATGGAGGCAATCCTCTAGCTTGTGCGGTATCAAATAGCGTATTAGATACCTTAAATAACAAAAAAATAATAAATAATATAGCTAATAAGCATAATTTATTTGTTACTACATTAAAAAAGATAAACAAAAAGTATAATATATTTAATGATATTCGTGGCCAAGGGCTATTAATAGGCTGTGAATTAATAAAAAAATATCAAGGAAAAGCTAAACCATTTGTAAACGCTGCAAAAGACCAAGGCGTATTATTACTTGTTGCTGGTCCTAATGTATTGCGTTTTACTCCTTCACTTATAATAGCAGATGAAGATATTATTAAAGGACTAACAAAGCTTGAACAAGCTATCGCAAGTATAGTAGGTGCATAATTATATGATTTTTGATAATTTTACTAAAATAACTTCATTGTTATCTAATCTTGATAATAACAAACAGTTGATGACAGATCAGCTAATAAGTCTTGCAGAAATAAATTCAGGCAGTTTTAATGTTGATGGGGTAAACAAAGTTGTAGATCAATTATCTTATTTGTTTAAGCCATTAGGAGGAGAGCAACAAATAATAGAACTTGAGCCGTATAAAATAATTGATAAACAAGGGCATGAAATTTTGCGTCCTATAGGCAACGCATTAACCATAAGTAAACGAGAAGATGCCCCTTTTCAGGTTTTTTTATGTGCTCATTTAGATACAGTGTTTCCTAAAGACAGCCCTTTTCAAACAGTTAAATGGCTCGATGAAGATACATTAAATGGCCCTGGAGTTGCTGATTTAAAAGGAGGCATAATTATAATGTTGCATGCCTTGCAAACATTAGAGAATAGTCCACTAAAAGATTATATTGGCTGGCAAGTGTTATTTAATCCAGATGAAGAAATAGGCTCTTTAAGTTCAAATAAACTATTAAAGCAAGCAGCTAAACGAGCTAATGTAGGTATGATTTATGAACCAAGCTTTCCTAATGGCGATTTAGCAGGTCAACGTAAAGGAAGCGGTAATTTTACTATATTATGTCACGGAAAATCAGCACATGCTGGAAGAGAGCTAGAGCTAGGAAGAAACGCAATACTTGCTACTAATAAATTAGCTTTAGAAATTAATAAGCTAAATGACCTCGATGGTATTTCTGCTAATGTAGCCAATATTAATGCTGATTTTCCGCTGAATATAGTTCCAGATTTTTGTTATTTAGCTTTTAATGTTCGAGTAGAAACTACAGAAAATATGAGCTTAGTAACAGAAAAATTAAACCAAATTATCGAAGCAACCACTACAGAAGGCATAAGTTTTGAATTGCAAGGTGGGTTTACACGTCCGCCTAAAGTTTTATCAGCTGGCAATAAAAAACTGCTAGATTTAGTTAAAAAAATAGGCAGTTCTTTAGGTCTTAACTTTAATATTACCGCAACAGGTGGTTGTTGTGATGGTAATAATATAGCAAGTTATGGGGTACCTAACATTGATTCTTTAGGCGTTCATGGAGGCAATATCCATACAGATAAAGAATATGCTCATACTTCAAGTTTGGTTCCACGAGCAAAAATGAGTGCAGGATTACTACTAGCTTTTGCCTATGCTATCAAGCACAAGCATAATCTAGATTGGTTACATAAAGATACATAGGCATTATCGCAATGTAATTCCTTAATTAACTTTTTTATTTAGTGCTGAACAATGTATTTTCCACCTGATAATTTTTATATTGTACAATTTTAACTAATAATTTATTAAATCATATTTTAATAGTTTATCAGTATTATTTTGCTCAATACTATTAGCTGTTTTTTCGATAATTTCTTTATATCTCGTGTTCTCATCAAAATACTCTGCAGTATATTCTGTAATATAATCAAGTGCAAAGCGCCAATGATCATCATCATCTTCCTTGTGGTAGCACACCGCTAATAAGCAATAAGTTATTACATATATTCTAGTTAAATTTAGTATTAATCGCTGTTTATTTTGATCTTGTTTATCTACAGAGGATATTAGACCATCCATATAATCAAGAATTTCACATGCTAAATCCTTAGCTTCTGTATAATTCCCGTTTAATAATAATACATGTACTAAATAATTATCAAGGCAGAAAATAGTACTTAATTCAGGATTATAATCTGCTATATTATCTTTTTTAAGGGTATTTATCTGCTCAATTACCGTATCTAACTCTCTACTATTGTTAGAGTTGACACACACTAATGAATGTCCAAGATACATTTTTGCTAAACAAAGGTTTTTATCTTTTGTATCCAACTCTTTACATAAATTTATTATTAGTGCTTCTAAATCTATTGCTTTTTTTATATTATTTTGCTGAATTTCTTTAAAAAATAAATATAATTTACATTGGCATTTCTTTAGTCTTTCACTTGCCGTAATACTAGAGCAACCATCTTCAGAAACTAATCTTAAACTTGATGAATCATGAGATGTGCTAGGATTTGTCACAAATTGAAGGTTGTCGTTACTATTACTAGTTTGCGAATTGGTTTTTCTATTTGTAGGTATCACATAGGGATTTAGTCTATTATTATCTGGAGTTCTAGTTATTTTACCTTGAAATCTTTCTTGCATAGTATCGGAAAAGACAGGCTGTTGACTATTATTAAGCGTAATCTGGTTGGATTCATTTGTGACTATGTTACAAGCTGAAGTTCTAATACCATTAAAAACTCCAGCGTCCTGATCTTGTTTATTGCTTTTAGGGCTAATTAATTCTTGCCGTGCAACTTGCGGTTCAAAATAATGATCTTTTTTACGTACATCCATATATAATCCTTGTAGTAGTAAAAATAAAAAGTATGATTTTGTTAAAAAATAGTACTTTTGTTGCTAGTTTATTTATTTGATATAAATCAATCTGTTTATTTTAAATAAAATTTTATATCATACATTATTTTAGTTGATATAGCTAATAAATTATCACTAATTAGAATTTCTAATCACTTACAGTATTTCACTAGCATCAGTTGCAACTTTAAATTGAACATCATTATTTAATGCTTTAAAGTGTTTTTCGCCGCATTTAAACTTAGCTTGTTCTGTTGGTCTTAAAGCGTCACTACTTAATGTACTTTTAGTTTCTACTACAAAATAAAGCTTTTCTTCGCCATCGTCTTCAATTAATACTGCCCAGTCGGGGTTGTAATTACCTAATGGCGTTGCAACTTTAAACCAGTTTGGTAATTTAGCATAAAGTTTAACTTGGGTATTGGTTTCAAAAGATTCAGCAAAGTTACGCTCTATAGATGAATCATAGACTACATGATCAAAAACCGATTTTTCAACTTTAAGCATATTTTGTTTTAAATAGCCAGATAACTCTTTATCTTCAAATTTCTGTTGGGCGTAGTAGCTATCATTACCAATTTTTTGGTACTTAATACCATCGGTTATTACTAAGCGTTTTTGGGTCTTAATTATTGCTACAACTTGCTCAATAAATTTTTGCGGGTTAGTTTTAAATGCAGCTAATTTACCACTAGCGTTAAGTATTGCAACAATGGTTTTACGGGTAAGGTTAGTTTTATCTTGTAAATCAGTGATAATATCTGGTAGAACCTCATATTGTTGTGCAATATCATAACTGGTTTTTGTAGTTGATTCAATATGAACTCCACCACGATCAATATTAGTTTTAGCTTTTTCATAGTTAAATTTAGTTTTAGTAACACTAACATTATTGCGAATTTCTGTAGCACATTTATCAATTAATTGCTGTACATCAAAATTAACTCTGTAGGTAGTTTTGTATTTTATTCTATCCCAAAGTTGTTTAAAATCTTCACTTAAAAATACTTGTTTATTAACTGATATTATTTGTTTATCATCACGATTTTTAAGATTAAGATTATCACCAGCTATTTTATGTAATTTTTTTAATATTGCCACTGAATGAGGTTGAAACTCTGTTGGTAATTCTAACTCATTATTTTTTAAAGCAGTTTTTAAACTATCTTGTATTTTGCCCTTGTTATCTATATATTGTTGTGTTTTTAGGTAATTGCATATCTGTTTTGAAGCTTCAGCACCAAGATACTCATTAGTAGAATCATTAACAGCAATAACTATATTAGCAAAATCATGTTCAGCAACTATGCCAAATTTAATACCAAGTTCTTCTTCAATTTCTTGTTGTAATTTTTCGGCAAATTGTTCGTAAGATTCATTAGCCATAACCGTAAGAGTATTTATATTAAAACCATGCATTCGTTCGCCTTGTTGGTTAACCGCAAGCCTTAACCCACGACCAATTTCTTGGCGTTTTTTTATAACTGATTTAGTTTCATTTAAAGTACATATTTGAAATACATTAGGGTTATCCCAGCCTTCTCTTAAAGCCGAATGCGAGAAGATAAATTTCAACTTACAGTCTAAGCTAAGTAGTTTTTCCTTATCTTTCATAATTAAATTATAAGCAGTTTCATCTCCAGCAGTTTTACCAGAAGTGTCTTTTAATAACTCATTACCGGAACTATCTTTCTTTTTATCAACCGAAAAATAACCGTTATGTATTTCTGAAATTGTTTCCTCTGCTTCAGCTAATTTTTTATATTTAGGTTTGCGAATTGCTTTTTTATACTCTTCTGCAAACATAGTTGCAAATTTGCCAAGTTGCGGTTTGCCGTCTTTATCGTAGCTACGGTAATTAGCTACTTTATCGATAAAAAATAAACTTAAAACTTTAATACCCTGAGGAATTAATTTTAGTTCTTTATCTAAATGTTCTTCTATGGTTTTACAGATTTGTAACCTTTGATATTCACTCTGTTTTACTTCACCAATCGCTTGATTTAAATATAAAACATCTTCTTTGCTAGTAAAGCTAATATATTCGTTACCTAGTTCACAATAAATATCATCGATAATATAGCCATCATAAATATCTCGGTCGCTATATTTATTTTCTGTTAAATCAGCACCACTAGTAACCTTAACTGCTTTTCTGCTGATGCTACCATTTTTAGCTTGTTTATCTATTTCTATAGTTGCAGTAATCGGGCTAGTTTTATTATTAACACTTAGTAGTTTAATATAAGCTCGATTATGCGAATCTTTAGTTGTTATACTAGCAACTTCGATTTGTTTAACTAGTTTTTGAGCGTAAGCATCAATAGCATCTAGTTTATACAGCATATGATGCTTATCTATATGAGTAGCAGAATAACGTAAAGTGCATAATGGACTTAATGAAGCTATTGCTTCTTGACTTTTAGGAGTATTAGCCACACTTTGAGGTTCATCAATAATAACTATAGGGTTAGTTTGTTGAATAAATTCAATAGGCTTAGCACCAGATAACCGATCATGATAGCGATGAATAATATTGGCTTTATCTTGTTTTTCTGGGTCATTAAAACTTTTTCTAAAAGCATCTATATTAATTACCATGATTTGAATATTACTACTAGTTGCAAAATTACGCACTTCAGTAAGTTTGCTAGAATTATAGACAAAATAATCGGCACTAGTATTATCGTATAACGATTTAAAATGCTGTTCTGTGATTTGTAAATTTTTATCAACACCTTCTTTAATTGCTACTGATGGCACTACAATAATAAATTTAGTAAAACCATAGAGTTTATTTAATTCAAAAATAGTACGCAAATAAACATAAGTTTTGCCGATACCAGTTTCCATTTCTACTGTTAAATTAATACCATTTTTTGAACTAAAAGATTCAGATTGTGCTAAACTATTTTGTATCTGAATCTTACGAATATTGTTATGGATATCTTCATCTAATAATTTTAAGTTGTTGCCTATACCTAAGTTAGTATCTAAAGCGTCTAATTGAGTATAATCTTTATTACCAATTGGAGCTGGGGTAAAAAGGCTAGGCGAACAAATTTTTTGGCCTAAAAATACATCAGTAACGGCTTTAATAGCTTTTTTTTGATAATCTAATTTTGCATTAAATTTAATTTTCATAGTAAGTTTCTCGATTTTCCACTTACTATAGGATAATAAAGTGGATGTAATTTTGTGGATGCTGAAACGCAAAATAATAGCCACAAAATAATTTGTGAATGCTCTATCATCCACAAAGTAGTTTGTGAATGCTGAAATGCAAAATAATAGCCACAAAGTGATTTGTGAATGTTCTATCATCCACAAAGTAGTTTGTAGATGATGAAATGCAAAATAACATCCACAAAGCAATTTGTGAATATTCTACCATCTTCAAAGGTAATTAATTTTACCTTCAGTAATATTCCATAATTTAGTAAACTCAAGTACTGCTGCTCGACGACCACTTCCTGGGCTTTTTTCTCGAAGAATATTGTGCTCTTTAAGCTGTCTAAGTAACCCCGTAGCTGTAGGTTTATTGATTTTAGATTTTTCTATAAAATCAGTAGTTTTAAAAATAGGAGCATCAAAAAGAGCATCAAGTATATTAATAGTATATTGTGAATGAGTTATTTGCTGAATTTGCTGTTTCATATTTTGGTAAAGTTGCATAATAGCTGTTACTTTACGATTATTGGTTTTAGCTTGTTCGGTTATTGCTTGCAGAAAAAAGGCAATCCAGCTGTTCCAGTCGCCAGTAGCTGAAATATTTTGTAGCTGTGAATAATATTGTTCTCGATTACTTTCTAAATAAGAGCTAAGGTAAAACATTGGTTGTGAAAGCTTTTTTTTCTGATATAAAAATAGCGGAATTAAAATCCTACCAATACGACCATTACCATCTTTAAATGGGTGTAATAATTCAAATTGTGCATGCATTACTGCTGTTTGTAACAAGTAATCGATATCTTTTGATGCTAAATAAGTTTGCCATTGCTCGAGATAATCTAAAAGCTGAAACTGATTTGGTGGAACAAAAGAAGCTTGCTCCATAGTGCAACCATAGCTACCAATCCAATTCTGATCTTTACGAAACTCGCCTGGAGTTTTATCTTGGCCACGGACGCTACTAAGCAATATTTTATGTAATTGCAAAACAAAACTAAGAGTAATTGGACGATCATCAAGATATGTATGTGATTCTTTAAGTGCAGTGCGATAGTTGATTATTTCTTGAATATCCTTGTGTTTTTCTCCAGTTTTTATCATTCCAGCTTCTTGCTCTAAAACTTCAACTACTGTAGCTTGGGTACCTTCAATTTTAGAAGATAACACTGCTTCTTCATTAGTTAAAGGTGATAACATTATTTGCGGATTAGTAATTCCTTGCAGTAAACCATCGTAACGTGCTAACTCAGAACTTGCATCACCGATTAATGCAAATAAGCGTTGATAATCTAGGTTTTCAAGTGGTAATGAGTTAGGTTTATATGGTTGCACCGCTAATTTCCTTTATAACTATAGTTTTAGTTTATTACAAACTTTTTACATCGGTAATACCTGCTTGTTGTAGAATTTGCACTGCGTTAGTTTTCATTACACAATCAGTAAAACATGAATCTTGAAAAACTACTCGCATAGTTTCAGGCTGATATTCAGCTTTAAGTTTAACTATTTCTTCAATCAACTCAAGTGAAATATTTTTTTCTAAACAAATAATCAATGCTCCAAAACCTATGTTAAATAATTTTGTGCCTAAAATATTATGTTCTTTAATTTCTAGGGTTAAATCTAAACCATATTTTAATAAAATTTCATAAAGGATATCTTCAGTGCTACGTTCGGGTTTGATATTATCGATTATATCAAATAAATCTTGCTCGTTAATATTAAACTCTAGATCCCATGGTTTAATATTAGTAGAATCTAATTTAAATACTTTAAAGCCTAAATCGCCTTGATAATCTGGATTTTCTGTTTGAATTTTATTAGCAGCTCGACGAATACATTCTTTGCCAATTTCTGCTATATTTTTATAGCCTGCTTTGCAAGCTTCAGATTTTTCATCGCAAGCTTCAGGTAGTTGCACCATGATGAAGTTTCTGTTTTCATCCTTTTTATGATTAATATTAATCACTGCATGAGATGTCGTACATGAACCTCCAAAAAAGTCAATAATTAAGCTGTCAGACTCTGTAAACCACTGAACAAAATCTTCGAGCATTGAAATACTTTTAGGTGTTTCAAGTGGTGCAGCAGGCGCTTTAAAAATTTCTGCAAGTTTATTAGAAGCATCACTTTGAGTCCCCCATTTTCCGACCGTTGGTGGTGTAAAGACACCTCTTTCTTTTACAATTTTAAGTTTTCCAGTGGAGTTAAAGTAAAACTCAGATACCTTTTGTCCTCTTGAGTCAACTAATGAATCTCTATCTCTATAGAAATATTCCTGCATTTGATTTACTTGTGTAAACGCTGCTTCAAGGATAACATTCTCTTTTAATTTTCCGTCCTTGCAGATCATTCTACCTTCATGAAGGATTACCTTTTCTGAACCGCCCCATGTACCTGTTAATTCAGTGCCATTTTTAGCACTAAACCTTGTTCCTTTTGGGAATTTAAATTTCTGCATTGGGTGGCGTTTTGATTCTTTTTTCATAGCACCAGCTTCAAATTCTTCATTATCAGAAGAGTTCGGAACCGATACTTGGTCTACAGCTTTTGCATAAACCAAAATGTATTCATGATAAACTTTGAAAATTCCAGCCTGTGCACTGTGATTCTTATCCCAAATCAATTGCGCAATAAAATTCTCCTCACCAAAAATCTCATCGCAAATTTTACGCAGGTTAGCAACTTCGTTATCATCAATAGAAATAAAAATAACGCCATCATCACGCAATAGACTTCGTGCTAATAGTAAGCGTGGGTACATCATATTTAGCCAATCAGTATGATAGCGTCCGCTAGTTTCTGGATTGCTTGATAAATTACGTCCGTCGCCGTCTGTTTGTCCAGTCATTTCTTTATAGTTTTTGATGTTATCTTTAAAATTATCTTTATAAACAAAGTCTTTGCCGGTATTGTATGGTGGGTCGATGTAGATCATCTTTACTTTTTTGTGGTAGCTTTTTTGTAATAGTTTTAAAACTTCGAGGTTATCGCCTTCAATAAATAGGTTTTTGCTGTTATCCCAATTTACTGATTCATCTTTGCAAGGGCGCAAGGTGCCAGTACTAGGGGTTTGTGCTATTCTGCAAGCTTTATTTTTGCCATGCCAATTAAAACTATAACGCTCGTTGTTGTTTTCTATATAATCGCCAAGCAATTGTTTTAAAGTATCAAAATCTATTTTGTTTTCGCTAAAAGCTAGCGGTAATAACTGTTTTAATTTGCTGATATTTTCAGCGACAATATCTTTAGTTGTGCTTGCTAATTTATCCATAGAAAACACCTATCTTATGACTATGAATTTTTAAACTAACATAGACTTTTATATTTTACTAATTTTTTTAAATAAAATAGGTTTTTCTTCTGAATATTTTTATAAATCTTTTATCTGTTGTTGCAGTTCCTGCTCATATTGTTTAATTGCTATATTGAGTTCAACTTGCCGATTAAAATTAGCTTGTTTAAATTGCTTACATAATTGTGCTATTTTATCTTGTAACTCGTTGCAAGTTGCTAGTTTAGCTATCCTTGTTGCTGTTGTCGCTATTGTATCTAAATTAAAACGGTTTGACAATAACGAACAATCATAAGCTACAAAACTAGCTAGCTATTCATCGTATAACGCAGTATATATTTTTGCTGTTGCTAGAGACCATAACTTTTACGCTGATGGTGTTTTAGTACATAATCTAGGCTGGGGAGATTTTTTCGGTGCTGTGGGCGGTGCAATCGCAGACTTTTTCGTCCCAGACTGTGATGCACAATTTAAAGGTCGTTCTAGAAAGCAAGCTCGTTTACGTGAATTAGCCAATGAATCAAAATTAGGCAAAGCAGATAAAGGTTGGATCAAACAAGAACAAAACTCTATTGCACGAGGCGACCGTAAAACTATTCGTAATCCTATTGGTAAAGATTTGGCACATGAGCGTGGTCGTGAAGCGGCAAAAGGCTACGGTTATGAGCATTCAAATCTTCAAGATAGAGATCTACACCGTCTTCAGCATAGATATGATATAGCGCTACCCGTTAATACGTAGACACTTTTAGTAGTTACTTATATCATATGATAACTAGCAATAGTTATTAACCATAGTATCTCTTAATGTCTAAATCATAGCGAGCAGTGCTATAACCTTGGTAGAAAAAATAAAGAAAGACCACCATCACTAACACAAAAGTAGTGCATTTAATAGGTTAAAGATATGAAAATCAATAAAAAACAAATTGAATCTGTTATTACTTTGCCTGGACAGAAAAGGTATAACAGCTTCATAAAAATTGTTGCTGATTGGGAAGAGGTTTGGGGGCTTTATCAGAATGGCTGGGCTTTAGCTGCTATTGATGAGGGTAAACAGGTTTTCCCAGTGTGGCCAGCAAAAGAATACGCTCAATTATGTACAGATAAAGAGTGGGGTGGTTATTATCCTCAATCTTTTTCGCTAAAAGACTTTATGGAGGAGCTATTGCCTAACTTGAAAAATGATGGGGTACTGCCTGGAGTATTTTATACACCATCTGACAAAGGAATCACTCCAACAGTTGATCAGTTACTTGCAGATTTAAATAAAGAGTTAGAAAATTATTAATTTAATAAGCCTAATTTATGTTTTATTATATTGTTTTTTGAATTCAACATAATGTAATCCTGTTGTATTGTATTTATATCCAACTTCTATATTTACAAGATTACTTATATAATTTCAAGTAGAAATGTAAGGTTAAGTTTAAACTACTACACTTAACCTCTGGGGGCTATTAAAAAGTTCTACTTCATCGTTAAAGAACTTTGAAATGCACTTGCATTCGGGAAGCATTTTGCCTCGAATCAAACCATTTTACTTAGCCCTAAAACCTAGCATTTCCAACTGCTACGTGTATATAAACGATAGATTAAAACTATGATTTTTTTATGGCTTTAATCTCAAACTCAATAAAAGTATATTTTCTCGTGTCTTCTTCCCCTGGTATAAGACTAATTAGTTGGTAAGAATTTTTTCCGGATTTTACAAACTTACCTTTTTTTTGTGAAACTGCATTAGCTATTTTGAAGTTGTTTTTATCGTCAATATATTCAATATAAATTTGATATAAAAAATTTGCATTATCCATAAAGGAATCAATTTGATTAATACATTTTTCGTATTCAGGTTGAGGGTTAGATAACAGATTGATAAAATATTTGATTGATGCTACAACTAGCTTATCTATATATGTGCTTGTTATTGAAGAATCTACATTCCATAATATTTTAGATTGAGGAATTTTTTTACTATCTACCGCCAACTTATTTTTATGAGTTACTAAAGATTGATAAAAATATGCGATAAAATCACATAATTTATTTTTATCTGTTACGGATAAATTTTTTAGCTTTGCTAGTTTTGCATCTGTTGCCGATGTTGATTGAGTAAAGTTAATAGATTCTATTAAGTTTTTAATATGATAATTTATCCAGTTATCAACTTGTTCTTTAAAAATATAACGATGCAAATTTTTTTTGATATTTTTTAAAGTTTTGATATCTTTGCTATCTTCTTGTTTTTGTATGTTAAAGTGGAATCTATATTTTGACATTCTATCTGGATATTTATATGTAGAGAGTTTTCTTATTGATATCTCTATTATTTGAATGCTTTTATCAGAAATATACTTTGCAGACATGTAGTAAATATCAGTATTTGATGTTAAAAAACTATTGATTCGATTTATTTGTTGCTCTTCTTCAGGGGTAGATAGTTCCTCTAAATGAGAATTAACTAAAGAGATAATCAGATTATCTATAAAATTATCATCTTTAATTAAGTCATCTTTATATAAATCATGTACAGACCAAGCAACCGATTTTTTAGAAAGATCCTTCATTGAATCGTTTAAATAGTTATAGAGTTTTTCAATAAATTTGCATAGTATATGTTTGTTTTCTTCAGATAATTGCATTAATTTCTCAAGGCGTATAGAGTTAAGGTCTTCTAATCTTCCTGAGATAACACGATCTCTTCCCCTACGAAAGCTATAATGTGGCCTTTCTGCGATATCTTTTTCTAACTCTGTTATTTTTGTTTGCAAACAAGAATTTAATAAGTGTTCAGTTTTTTTTACAAGTGAAGCTGTTGGTAAAATATGTAAATCTTTTATTTCGCTTAGTTTATATTGATTTAAATTTTTGTATTCTGTATAATCGCTAGTAGAAGATTGATTTATAGCTGTTTTAGTAGCTATTTCATGTGGTATATTGCTTGATTGCATATTAGGAAGATTAACTTCAGTAATAGCTGTGTTAGTATTCATAGTTATTAAAACACCTTAATTTTTTATTTTTATATAAGAATAATTAAATTATATACTAAGCTAAGAGCTAATATATTACAACTATATAGTCATGACAAACCACAATTAGCTATTTATTTATTGCTATAATTGTAGGATTATACAGGTGGTAGATGAAAATGCTAGGTTTCAGAGCTAAGTAAAATGGTGTAATTCAAGGTAAAATGCTACCCGAATGCAAGTGAGTTTCAAAGTATTTTAACAGGATGGTAGATTTTTTTAATAGCCCTCGGAGTGCAAGGTTTATAAGCTTTTATCCTAGGTTAGTATTTCTTGATTTAGTCGCAACGTACCTGCAAAACACTGCCTTAGCTAAAAACTTATAATCACTTGCTGAAAACCTGTATTTCTAACTGCTAGGTGTATATAGCATACTTTTTGAGTGTATAAAAAACTATTAACTGTTCTAAACCTTATTAAAAACAACTGTAAATTTATGGTGATATTAATGAACCGATATATTAAAAGTATTTGTAGCGTTTTATTATTACTCTGTAGTGTAATGGCTTTCTCTAATCAAGAGAAACATAGTTATTCTCTTGTTATTAATCAAGGAAATTGCTCTTCTCAAGCTATAATCTATGAAATAGATAATAGCAATAAAGCACAAATAGTATCCACGGCTAATGTGAGTAGCATATCTAATGCTAAATACTTAGGCTATAATTCGAGTTTAAGATTTCAAATTGGTTCTATATCTATAGTAGATTTATGCTTAGAAAAATTAGCTGAAAATTTTTATACATCTAAAAAACAAGACGATCCTATTAATATAAACTCTATTGTCATTGGGATTGCTGCCTATGATAAATTTAAAGCTGATACCACAAAAGAAATGATTACTTTAAAAGATCATTTTACTAACCATGTGTTAGCCTCTTTAAAAAAATATAATTTCAATTTTGAAGAAGAATCTATAATCTTAATAGATGATTCTAAGTTAGTCACCGCAAGTGCAATTCAATTACAACAACATAATATATTAAAATCTCAAATTGATGATAAACATTGTGATAATATATGGACATATTTTCAAACTAGTTTAGCTGTGGCTATGAAATCACCTATAACTGATAAAGCTATACCCGAGATTTCATATACACATTATGTAAATAGCGGATACTTTCAACTTGGTATAAATACAGTACCTTTATTTACAAATATTAAAGATGAATCAGATAAAGGAGATTCGAAGGTACAAGAACTTTTATCTAGTTACCCTTTAGCTGATAAAATTTTTGAAGAAAAAAAATGTACAATAGCTTACTGGCTTAAAGAAAATCCATCTAAATCTACTAAGAGAAACAATGCAAGAGCTCTTTTTCTTGCTGATTATGTACTTAGCAAATATATGGAATCCCGTTTAAATAGTATTAAAAATTTAGAAAAATCAATAAACAAACAAAACATCAAACAAGGTAGTGATAAATTTGTTGATAACACAAGTCATAGTGACACCAACAAAAGTAGCATTGAAGAACTTATGCTAAATATTACTAAGTTAATAAATAAAAGTGTAGATGAACTTGTAAAGTTACTTAACAGCGATAGTAAAGATCAAATCGAGAAAAACGATTATGTGTTTATTGCAGGTGATTTTTTAAGATCTAAGTTTGTTTTTAATAATTATCAAATGATATTAAATAAAAAAATAACAGACGAAAGCATGAAAAAAAGAGTAATATTAGTACCATATAATTCATTCCTTTCAGGTTTAGCATTAGCAGCGGAGCATATCAAGTCGGCTAATTAAACCAATCAAGGATAGCCTTTAGTAAATATATCATATATTTTAACTATTTAACAAAGTAAAACATATGACGTATTTGAATTAAGATCTTTAACAACTAAAATATACAGGTGGCAGTTGGAAATGCGAGTTTTCAGCAAGTGATTATAAGTTTTTA